>CAIZDF010000655.1 GCA_903931645.1 uncultured Tolumonas sp. | reverse complement strand
ACCAAAGGATTGGAAGGAAAAAATCTCCAGGAGAAGCTCACCAAACTACCAGATGTTTCTCTTATCCTGGCCGATAACTCGACCTATGAGAAACCGGGCCGTATAGAAACTGCAAGCGGATTGGTGGATGAACAGACGGGTGCAGTGAATATTCGTGCCAGCTTCCCGAATCCTGATGGCCTTTTACGCAGTGGAGGCAGCGGACTGGTTCGCATTCCGCAGTTTGTTGATTCGGCCATCATTATTCCGCAGAAGACAACCTACGAATTGCAAGGCAAACATTTTGTTTACGTACTTGGAACCGACAACAAAGTTCACAACACCGAAATAGAAATACTGGTAGGTAATCTGAAAGATTCATATGTGGTAACCAGTGGCCTTAAAGCCGGCGATAAAATTGTACTCGATGGAATTGCAGCCTTGCGCAACGACAATGAAATCAAACCAAAGCTGGTGGAAGCCGGAAATCTTTCCGAAAACATGCCTTCCACCAATCAGGTTAAAAATTAATTCCGAAAGATCATGTTCAGAAGATTTATAGAACGACCGATTCTATCATCGGTTATATCAATTATTATCGTAATACTCGGTGTTCTTGGCCTGATCAGTCTGCCAATTGAACAATACCCCGATATAGCACCGCCAACGATCCGTGTAACGGCCTCCTATACAGGAGCGAGCGCTGAAACAGTGATGAAAAGTGTTGTGATTCCTTTGGAAGAACAAATCAACGGTGTTGAGAACATGACCTATATGAACTCGACTGCCAGTAATGATGGTTCGGCAATTATTGAAGTATTCTTTAAACAGGGAATAAATGCTGACATGGCAGCGGTAAATGTACAAAACCGTGTAGCCCGTGCCAACAGTCTTCTTCCTGCAGAAGTTATCCGTGCGGGCGTCATTACTGCCAAACGCCAGAACAGCATGTTGCTGGTATTTTCGTTATATAGTGAGAAGGGTGAGTTCGACGAAACGTTCCTTCAGAACTATAGTAAAATAAACCTTTTGCCACAAATTCAAAGGGTTACCGGAGTGGGTGATGCCTCAGTGTTTGCAGCAAAAGATTATTCGATGCGCATTTGGCTGAAGCCTGACGTGATGGCTACCTATGGTTTGATGCCAGCTGATATTGTCACTGCGTTGAACGATCAAAATATCGAAGCTGCTCCCGGTCGACTGGGTGCACTGAATAGCCAATCGTTTGAATATATAATAAAATATAAAGGGAAACTCACACAGCCTGCCGAGTTTGAGAACATCGTAATTAAAGCCGATAAAGACGGCAATATGTTGCTGCTTAAAGACGTAGCGCGTATTGAAATGGGGGCAATGGATTACTCTATTTCCACATCAGCAATGAATCATCCCGGGATTACAATGGCTGTTTTCCAGGCTGCAGGATCGAATGCCCGCGAGGTAATCATCAATGCAAAAAAGGTACTGGACGAAGCATCCAAAAGCTTCCCCGCAGGTGTAAAATACAAAATATTAGTAGATGCCAACGAGTTTCTCGACAGTTCTATCTCCAAGGTTCTTCATACTCTGCTGGAAGCATTCATCCTGGTTTTCATCGTGGTTTTTGTTTTCCTTCAGAATTTCAGGGCTACCTTGATTCCGGCTATTGCAGTACCTGTTGCCATTATTGGTACTTTCTTTTTCCTGAATGTATTTGGATTCACAATCAACCTGCTCACGCTGTTTGCACTTGTGCTTGCCATTGGAATTGTGGTGGATGATGCGATTGTGGTGGTTGAGGCTGGTCACGCCAAGCTCGACCAGGGAGCTAAAACTGCACAGGAAGCATCCGTTTCAGCTATGAACGAGATTTCAACGGCGATCGTTTCTATTACTCTTGTGATGTCAGCAGTGTTCATTCCGGTAACATTTATTACCGGAACAACTGGCGTCTTTTACAGACAGTTTGGAATTACACTCGCTGTGGCAATTGTCATCTCTGCAGTTAATGCGCTTACTTTGAGTCCGGCCCTCTGTGCCTTGTTTCTGAAACCACACACCAAAGATTCTTCGCATAAAAAGGGATTCATGCAAAGCTT
>CAIZDF010000654.1 GCA_903931645.1 uncultured Tolumonas sp. | reverse complement strand
GACCAATAGCAAAATCATTTACTCGATACATACTAGAGAATTTAATGCCGTAGCCACTATCTTGACGATTTTTAAGATCTGGATAATCAGAA
Organism: uncultured Tolumonas sp.; assembly: GCA_903931645.1. Classification (GTDB taxonomy): domain Bacteria; phylum Pseudomonadota; class Gammaproteobacteria; order Enterobacterales; family Aeromonadaceae; genus Tolumonas. Next base: position 1,506 of record CAIZDF010000654.1, on the reverse strand, counting down.
GAAACATCAGATAATTTCGATGTTTGCTGACCAGTAATCAAATAATCTAATTCCAGCATAGAATCTAACACTGCGGTGTTATTCAGTGAAAAACGGTGATTTACACCAACTGGCAGATAATAATAATGACTTTCTCGCTGATATCCCCAATATCCCGTGCTGGTTTCACCACGGCTATCATTTCGAAGATAACGGAAACCCAAACCAGTATAAGGTGCTAAAACATTATTACCGAGAACATGGTCTTTTCCGAACAAAGGGCGAACTTCAAGATAATAATCAGGATTATTATCAGAAGTACCTGAGCCAGTGTAATCAACTTTACCGTATGCAAATCGGCCATTTAACTTAAAAAACCAATCATTTTGCGCGGCCATTGTGGTGGTATAGTCTACCCCCAGCTTGATGCCATCATTTTTAACATCTAGGCTTGGCTCTTCATATTTGTAGCTAGACAAACTAACGCCTAACTCCTGACCAGTTTGAGTGCCTAATGTTTGCTCGGTCGCAAAAGCAGAAGTAGCACCAAAAACAGCTACTAATGTCATGCACGGTGCGATCATTTTTTTCATGATACATCCCTATAATAAATAAACAGCAGTAATACCCGATTGTTTTTATAGAACTAACGTAGAATTATTGATCGTTTGAATCTGTCACTCAAACAGAATTCATTCACGTAATAAGAATAGCAGCATTCAGAAAATGCCCCCTTGAACCGGGGGCGAAAATAACAAGAATCAAGACAGGATATTTTTCCGCGAAAAATCAATGTTCACGTGTTTTATGGAATTTCACATCCGGATAACGTTCCATGGTCAGATTCAAATTAACCATGGTTGGTGCGATATACGCCAAATTATCGCCACCATCTAACGCGAGATTTAATGAACATTTACGCTCAAACTCATCGAATTTCTTCGCATCATCACACGTCACCCACCGTGCGGTTGAAACGTTAATGGTTTCGTAAATCGCTTCGACGTTGTATTCCGATTTCAAACGCGAGACCACCACATCAAACTGCAGTACCCCCACCGCACCGACGATCAAGTCGTTATTGTCGATCGGACGGAATACCTGCACCGCACCTTCTTCCGAGAGCTGCACCAAACCTTTCAGCAGCTGTTTCTGTTTCAGCGGATCTTTCAAACGAATACGGCGGAACAGTTCTGGCGCAAAGTTAGGAATGCCGCTGAAATGCAGATCTTCGCCCTGCGTGAAGGTATCACCGATCTGAATCGTGCCGTGATTATGCAAGCCAATGATATCGCCAGGATACGCCTCTTCGGCCTGTTCACGATCACCAGCCATAAAGGTAACCGCATCGGAGATGTTTACATCTTTACCGAGGCGAACATGACGCATTTTCATGCCTTTTTCATATTTACCAGAAACCACTCGCATGAAGGCAATACGGTCACGGTGTTTCGGGTCCATATTGGCTTGGATCTTATACACGAAACCGGAGAACTTTTCTTCTGTCGCTTCAACCAAGCGCGTGTC
>CAIZDF010000653.1 GCA_903931645.1 uncultured Tolumonas sp. | reverse complement strand
CCGAGTTGCCCTATTAGCTGAAGCGATTGCCGATGAAGCGGGATGGAATGCAGAACAGAAACGCCGATTGATATTAGCCGCAGTGTTACATGATATCGGTGCCGTTTCTTCTTCTGAAAAAGCCGAATTGCTACAAATGGATGTCGAAGAAGATCATCCTCATGCCGCATTAGGTGCCGGCATGTTGTGTGATTTTGCCTATTTTGCCGATATCGTTCCCGTGATCCGTTTTCATCATCATTATTGGCACAACGGCGACGGTGTTCTGGTTGATGATGAAATGGTTCCAGAAGAAAGTTTCCTATTACATCTGGCAGATCGTATTGATATTTCTATTGATCCTAATGTTTGGATTTTAGATCAGAGCGAAAAAATTAGAGACGTTATCCAAGCTTTATCTGGTTTAGTGTTTAAACCGGAATTGGTTGAGGCATTTCTGCGGGCATCATTACACGATGCTTTTTGGTTACGCTTAGATGGCTGTGCAATGGAAACGTTATTGCATCGAACTTTGGCGCATGAACCGCCCATTAATGTCGATATTGATGTGTTGGAGTCTTTAGCTCTTACTTTTTCTCATGTGATCGATTTTCGAAGTCAATTTACCTCTACACACTCTGCGGGCGTGGCAGCCGTCGCCTATGAATTAGCAAAACTAAAACCATTTTCAGAGGAAAAAAGCCGTAAATTGCGAGTTGCGGGTTATTTACATGATATTGGCAAAATCGCGGTACCGAGCGAAATTCTAAACAAACCGGATAAATTAACGGCAAAAGAATTTAACCGCATGAAAGCACATGCTTTTTATACCAATTCAATCTTGAGTGAATTAAATGTGCTGGCTGATATTTGTGCCTGGGCCAGTAATCACCATGAACAAACCGATGGTTCTGGTTATCCATTTGGTTTAGATGGTCGCTCACTTTCAGAAGAAGAGCGAATCATGACCTATGCAGATGTATTTACTGCACTGAGAGAAGACCGGCCTTATCGCAAATCCATGCCATTGAGTGAGGCGATGGAGGCTCTCGTGGGAATGCTAAAACCAGAAGACACTGATTCAGTTTATCGATTGTTATGCCAACATCTCACTGAAATTGATGAGGTCAGGTCGCTTGCTCAGCATAAAGCGAGTGTGACTTACAAGCGAATTATTCAAACAGTATAAAAAAACGCCGGCAAGTGCCGGCGTTGTTCCGCATTGTAGGAATTATTCTACAATCATCATCTTACAAGTATTTGTACCACCAATACTTTCAATTTTGTCGCCGTAAGTGATCAAGATCAGATCGCCTACTTTCAGATAACCACGGCTTTTCAGCTCGGAAATTGCGTCACGGCAATTTTGGATCACAGGTTGTGATTCATCCGCATCGAAATAAACTGGCGTTACGCCACGATACAGAGAACACCAGTTTAGAGTTTGCTGATGACGAGACAGAGCAAAAATTGGCAGACCAGAGCTTAAGCGTGACATCAGCAGTGGGGTGGTGCCTGATTCGGTCATCGCGACAATACCTTTAACACCCTGCATGTGGTTAGCCGCATACATGGTGCTCATGGCTACAGTTTCTTCAACAGAGTTAAAGGTGTAAGTCATACGATGATTCGATACGTTCACGCTTGGGTGTTTTTCCGCACCGACACAAACGCTGGCCATGGCTAAGACTGTTTCAATTGGGAAATCACCGGCGGCTGTTTCAGCTGACAGCATAACTGCGTCAGTACCGTCCAGCACCGCATTGGCAACGTCCATGACTTCGGCACGGGTTGGCATCGGTGCTTTGATCATCGATTCCATCATTTGAGTTGCAGTGATAACAACACGGTTTAATTTACGAGCACTGCGGATCAGTTTTTTCTGCACACCCATCAGCTCAGAGTCGCCGATTTCCACACCCAAGTCACCGCGTGCAACCATTACCACGTCAGAAGCCAGAATGATGTCTTCCATCGCTTCGTCAGTGGCAACTGTTTCTGCTCGTTCTACTTTAGCCACGATCTTAGCGTTACAACCTGCTTCACGAGCCAGTTCACGTGCATAGTTCAGATCGGCACCGTTACGTGGGAAAGAAACAGCTAGATAGTCAACTTGCATCAACGCGGCAGTTTTGATGTCTGCTTTGTCTTTTTCAGTCAACGCAGGGGCAGACAGACCACCGCCTTTTTTGTTGATACCTTTGTTGTTAGACAGTGGGCCACCCACAGTCACGGTGGTGAAAATTTTGCTGCCATCGACGCTGTCTACTTTCAACTGCACACGGCCATCATCCAGTAACAGAATGTCGCCATCAACAAGGTCTTCTGGCAGTTTCTTGTAGTCGATGCCGACTTGTTCCTGTGTGCCTTCACCTTTACCCAGTTCTGCATCCAGCAGGAATTTGTCACCCACTTTCAACATAATCTTGTTGTCTTTGAATGTAGACACACGAATTTTCGGGCCTTGCAGGTCGCCCAGAATAGCAATGGATTTACCCAGACGAGCAGCCAGTTCACGAATATGCTTCGCGCGGGCAATATGATCTTCCGCTGTGCCGTGAGAAAAGTTCATGCGTACCATATTGGCACCAGCTTCCAAAATCCCTTCCAGAACGCCTTCACGATCAGTTGCCGGACCCAGTGTGGTCACGATTTTAGTTCTTCTTAACATCTTCAGCTCCATGAGTTAGTTATAAATAGCAAATAACAGAAAACGGAAATTGATATGAAAAAAGTGACCTGCAATAAATGTGCGAGAATGTAAGTTGTAGGAACATTACAGGTCGGTTGTGTCATTTCGATGATACGAAACGACACATTTTGATACACGGTGAGGGCATGATGCGGGATATGGGAAACGATTTCACTGATGCAGTGATTCAAAGCGAGAATCTTTTATCCCTTCTTTGACCTTCTTCAAATTTTCGCGGAATTTTACGCCCCGGCGTAATGTAAATCCGGTCGCTAATACGTCAATTAATGCCAGTTGGGCAATACGTGATGCCATTGGTAAATAAACATCGGTATCTTCCGGTACATCCATCGATAACACCAGATTACATTGAGCCGCTAAAGGGGAATCCTGTGCTGTAATTCCAATCACGGTTGCATCATTGTGGCGCGCTAATGCCGCAATCTCAACGAGCGCCTTGGTGCGACCAGTATGCGAGATCACCACAACGACATCTCCATCACTGCTATTAATACAGCTCATTCGCATCATGACGATGTCATCAAAACAGACGACTGGAATGTTGAAACGGAAGAATTTATTCAAGGCGTCATGGGCTACTGCCGATGATGCGCCCAAGCCAAAAAACGATATTTTTTTTGCCTGTGTGAGTAAATCAACACACCGGTTAACTGCGGTTGTATCTAGACTATTTTTGGCAACTTCCAGACAAGCGATGGTCGATTCAAAGATCTTGGTGGTGTATTCATCTGGCGTGTCATTTTCTTCAACATGCAGATTCACATAAGGTGTGCCATTAGCGAGACTCTGAGCCAAGTGCAGCTTGAAATCGGGGAAGCCTTTTGTGTCGAGACGACGACAAAATCGGTTCACTGTTGGTTCACTGACATCGGCCATTTTTGCGAGCGTAGCGATGCTGGAATGAATCGCGACCTGAGGCGAATGTAGAATCACTTCGGCGACTTTGCGCTCTGATTTACTGAAATGTTCCAGATGTTTAGTGATTTTTTCCAGTGTATTCATGCTTAGTGATCCAGCTCGCAGCGAATAGTGTTGGTTAGTTGTTATTAATGTTAAAGGTAACAGATAAAGTTAGCATAGACAGCAAAATGTAGGAAAAAAACAACATTTGTTGATCAAATCACAGATGCTGTGATCTATTTGGCGTTTTCTATTTCTGACAATATGTAGACTTCTGATTCGTGAAAGTAAACTATTGTAACTATATTGATATTCCAACATGAGCGACTTTTGGGGAGATTATAATGGCTGAGCAGGTTCTGGTGGGCGATGTTGGTGGTACTAACGCGCGTCTCGCATTGTGTAGTTTGCAAGATGGTAGTTTATCGCACATCAAAAACTATTCAGGTGCTGAATACCCATCTCTTGAAGCGGTGATCCGCGTTTATCTGGAAGAGACGGCGGCTAAAGTCAGCAGTGCATGTATCGCAATTGCTTGCCCAATCACAGGTGACTGGGTTGCTATGACCAACCACACCTGGGCGTTCTCACAAAGTGAAATGCAACAAAATCTGGGTCTGACACACCTGTCTATTATTAATGATTTTACCGCCATCTCCATGGCTATTCCTGCATTGAAAGCAGAAGACAAGATCCAATTCGGTGGTGAAGCGGCGCAAGCAGGTAAGCCAATTGCTGTCTATGGTGCCGGCACAGGTTTGGGCGTTGCTCATCTGGTGCATACCGGCGAAGCGTGGATGAGCTTGCCCGGTGAAGGCGGTCACGTTGACTTCGCACCTAACAGCACGGAAGAAGTGATGGTATTGGAAGCGCTCCGTGAAGAACTTGGTCACGTATCGGCTGAACGTCTGCTGTCTGGCCCTGGTTTGGTGAATATTTATCGTGGTTTAGTGTTGTCTGATGAACGCGTGCCAGAAAATCTGCAACCTAAAGATGTCACTGAACGGGCATTGGCAGATGAAGATATCGACTGTCGTCGTGCACTGAGCTTGTTCTGCGTGCTGATGGGGCGTTTCGGCGGTAACTTGGCGCTGAATCTGGGCACTTTCGGTGGTGTTTACATCGCTGGTGGTATTGTTCCTCGCTTCCTCGAATTCTTCAAAGCCTCTGGCTTCCGTGTTGCGTTCGAAGATAAAGGCCGTTTCCACTCTTATCTGGAATCAATCCCTGTTTTCCTGATCACGCATGAACAACCTGGGTTGTTAGGCTCTGGTGCTTATGTACGTCAGCAACTGGGTTACAAAATCTGATCCCACAGCGCAACGTGTTGTAAATATCAAAATAGTAAAACGCCCCGACACATTGTGGGGCGTTTTGTTTTTCCAAATCAATTCACGCGCTTGCGGTTGTCACTGTGTTATCGATCAAATGGCAATCGATATAACGCTGGCGTTTGTTCTGCTTCATTTTGTGCACATCAATTAATACCAACCCATCGACACAGTTACCAAAATCAGGGTCAATGCCAAAATCCAGAAATTGCACACCACCAGGTTCGCATAATTCAGAATATTGCTTATATAAAGTGGGAATGCTGCAACCCAGATTATCGAGCATTGACTTTAATATACCTAAATCTTGCTGGTAATCTTTGCCGATAAATTGACTCGCAATGTCCAGCGAACCATTAGCATACGGTTGACGTGAACGAGCTAATGGCCAACGAGGGCTAAAATGCAGTTTGTAAAATGAAACCAGCAGGTCACGTGCCGGCGTTGGCAAACTGGCTGACATCGATACCGGCCCGAACAAATAACGATATTGCGGGTTCTGTGCTAAAAATGCGCCGATACCTTGCCATAAATAATCGAGGCTGCGTTTTCCCCAATAACGTGGCTGAATAAAGCTACGACCAAGTTCAATACCCTGATCGAGAATATGGGTCATCGCGGTGTCGTAATGAAATAAGCCATAACTATATAAACCTTTATGGCCTTTTCGCTCTAATTGCTCTTTAGTCGGCATGAAGCGGTAAGCACCGACGATCTCCAGTTCTTTATTATCCCAGAGCAGAAGGTGGTAATAATCATCATCAAAACTATCGAGATCACGGCGTAGCCCTGTACCTTCTCCGACCGCGCGGAAGGCAATTTCTCGTAAGCGACCGAGTTCTTTTAAGATCACGGAGGAGGGCGCTTGTTCACGGCGATAGAGATAAATGTGTTTACCATCTGGGGTATTGCCCAATGGCTGGCAAGCTTCAACGGCTTTTTTCAGTTTTACCCGATTTTCAGCTAAGGCGATGGGGGCTTCGGTGGTCAGAATGCCGGATTTACCTTTACCCAAGCGATAGAGATGTTTACGAAACAGCTTGGCTAATGCCTTACCGGTGACGGGTAATTTTGACCATTCATTGAACGGGATTTTTGCCCCGATGCGGATCTTAATGTGCCCTTTACGCTGATGGAACATTTCGCGCACCAGCAACAGCGTCGACAGCGATTTATTCAGTAATGACGTGCCATAAAACAGCCATGAGTTATGCCCCGAGATATGGATCGGCACAATCGGCGCTCGGTGTTGTGTTGCTAAGCGTAAAAAGCCGTTATTCCAACGGCCATCATAAATACCGTGAATATTTAAGCGTGATACTTCTCCGGCCGGAAACACGATCAGTGCGCCGCCTTTCCCCAGATGTTCATTAATTGCGGTGATCTGCTGTCGTTGCGTGTTTCCATTCATGTTATCAACGGGCAACAACAATTCATTCAGTGGTTTGATCTGACTGAGCAGTTGGTTGGCGATAATTTTCACATCGCCGCGCACGCGAGAAATGATCTGCAGCAGAGCTAACCCGTCTAATGAACCAATCGGATGATTGGCTACAATCACGACCGGCCCTTGTGCGGGAATATGTTCTAATTCATTTTCACAAACATCACAGGCAAACGATAAATAACGTAACGCCTGATCAATGAAATCCAGACCGTGCAAATTTGGATATTTTTCGCCGAAACGTTGAAATTCTTTTTCGCACAGTAAGTAGCGCAGAAAAGGTTTGTACCAGCGGGGTACCGGTTTTGAACTATGGGTCGCGAGCAATTCGTCGACTGTAAACATCAGGTAAACTCCATCTAGCCCAGACTGCGCTAGTCTTGCGCTGTGGAGTGACGCTTCTGTGTCAGCTGGTTGACATTTTAATGACAGGGAAGATGTTGTTTTATGCAACCAATGCTCTAAGATTTACACAATTTTACTGTAGGGCATCCTGTCCGGAGTGTGTATGAAAAAAAGCCTGTTAGCTGGCATAACTCTTTGTATGTTGAGTGCTTGTGCTGTTTCGCCTACTGGTCGCAAACAACTGTTATTAATGGGAAATAATGATGTTGCTCAAATGGGGTTATCGTCTTTCCAGCAGATAAAACAAAAAGAACACGTATCGACAGATGCAAAACAAACTCACTATGTTCAGTGTGTTGCTCAGGCTATTACTCAGGCCATTCCTGCACAGTTTGCCAACACCAACCCCGGACAGTGGGAAGTGGTGGTTTTCGATTCTAAAGAAGTAAACGCTTTTGCGTTACCCGGTGGCCGCATTGGTGTGTATACCGGTTTGCTGAAAGTGGCTAAAAATCAGGATCAGCTGGCGGCAGTTATCGGCCATGAGGTTTCGCACGTATTGGCGCAACATTCGAATGAACGTTTGTCTCAGAGTCAGGTGGCTAATATGGGCATGGCTGCTGCTGATCAAATTCTGCAAAATAGCAGCACAAAAGGCCCTGCCATGGCGGCGTTAGGCATGGGCGTGCAATACGGAGTATTGATGCCATATAGCCGCGCGCATGAAACGGAAGCTGATGTGCTTGGTTTACAGCTGATGGCTACGGCTGGGTTTAATCCAACTGAGTCAGTTAGCTTATGGCATAACATGGCTGCGGCCAGCAATGGTCAAGCGCCGATGGAAATATTGTCAACCCATCCTTCAGACCAAACTCGTATCAATAAATTACAATCGTTAATACCTCAGGTTATGCCGATGTATCAGCAAGCACAGGCAGGTGGTGTTCACCCGCAATGTGCGGGATAGGGTTCAGTAAAGGTAACAGGTCTGTTAACATGCGGGCTTTGTGATAATCGCGGAGTGTTTATGTCTAAGTTTCAAACAACCGAACAGCAAGCCTGTTACGGTATTGGCCGTCAGATCGGTCAGCAGTTAACTGAGCAGTCTTTTGCTGGTTTTGATCTGTCAGCTGTGCAGCAAGGTATTGAAGATGCAATCAACAACGCACCTTTTGCTGTTGAGCATGAGCAAATCGGCGAAGCATTCCGCATTCTTAATGAAAGAATGGCTGCTGAAGAAGCTGAGCGTGCTAAAACTATGCAAGCTGGCGGTATCGAATTCCTGACCGAAAATGCTAAACGCCCAGAAGTAAAAGTGACCGAATCAGGTCTGCAATATGAAGTTCTGGTTGCTGGCTCAGGCAAACAACCTGCTGCTTCTGATAAAGTACGTGTGCATTACCACGGTACTTTCACTGATGGCAACGTGTTTGACAGCTCAGTACAACGTGGTCAACCAGCTGAATTCCCAGTTGGCGGCGTGATCGCCGGTTGGGTTGAAGCACTGCAACTGATGTCAGAAGGCGCGAAATGGAAACTGTTCATTCCGCACAATCTGGCTTACGGTGAACGTGGCGCGGGTTCAATTCCTCCGTTCTCTACACTGGTTTTTGAAGTAGAATTACTGAACGTATTGGCGTAAGCCGGAAAAAGGCCAGACATCTGGCCTTTTTTGTATCTGAAAAACCATATCTGCTGACCAATATCAGCAGGTCAGAAATTGAATGAGGAACAAGATGACCGCTCCGATTCGTATCGCATTGATGGGCTGTCAGGGCCGTATGGGTAAGGCCTTGCTGGAAGCAATTCAGAGCAATAATCAGGTTACATTGGGTGCCGCACTTGAGCGCCCTGGTTCGACCGTGATTGGTTTAGATGTGGGTGATCTGAATGGCTTGGGTGCAATGAACGTGCTGGTGGCCGATGATCTGGAAAAAGTAAAAGATCAATTCGATGTCATCATCGATTTTACCCGCCCGGAAGTCACATTAAAAAACCTGGCATTTGCTGTCGCGAATAATAAACGAATTGTGATTGGTACGACTGGTTTTGATGATGCAGGTAAAACCGCTATTGCTGATGCTGCGACCAAAATCGGCGTCGTGTTTGCCTCTAATTTCAGTGTTGGTGTGAATCTGGTTTTCAAACTGCTGGAACAAGCAGCGAAAGTGATGGGTGATTACACTGACATCGAAATCATCGAAGGTCATCACCGTCATAAAGTCGATGCGCCATCAGGTACCGCACTGAGCATGGGCGAAGTGGTTGCCAAAACACTGGGCCGCGATCTGAAACAGTGTGCCGTGTATGGTCGTGAAGGGATCACGGGTGAACGTGACCGCAATACCATCGGTTTTGCCACCATCCGTGCCGGTGATTTGGTCGGTGAACATACCGTTATGTTTGCTGATATTGGTGAGCGCGTTGAGATCACGCACAAAGCATCCAGTCGTTTGACGTTTGCAAATGGCGCTGTTCGTGCGGCAAACTGGTTAAAAGATCAATCCTGTGGTCTTTTTGATATGCAAGACGTATTAGATCTTAAATAAGACCGCCATTGGGCGGTTTTATTTTATAGAGATATTGTTAATCTCAGCTTCTACCCCTTTAAATAAAGGGGTTTTATCTATTTTTTGTTTTTATATCGGTTAAGTAATTATTTTTGCCGGTAACCTCTGTTTTTATATCCCTTCTTTTTTAAATTTCACTTTTTCTCATTTTTTGTGCTGTTTTATGCTTGTGGTAT
>CAIZDF010000652.1 GCA_903931645.1 uncultured Tolumonas sp. | reverse complement strand
ACCCGTTCACCACATTCCCATGGGCCTTTGATAAACTGCACCACGCCTGCTTTCAAGCCATGACCAACCGCTCGCGTGACGGTGCCAAAACCAGACGTGCTTTTCCCTTTACCATCACCGGTGATCACGATCATCAGCCCGCGTTCATCTTGTGCTGCGGCAATACGGGCATCTACTTTTTCTTTTAGACGTTGTTGACGAGCTTGATGTCGTTGCTGGCGTTCGCTGTTCTCTTCCATTAACTCACTCCAATCAGATAGCAGGGGATGGCCGACCAATAAAACGGATCTGCGGATAAATTCCATCATCCGTATACAACACTTGTATGCGGGTTATTGAGCCGTAATCGATTCTCAGACGTTGATAATAGTCGGCTGATTGCCAATCTACGCATAAAAGCTGTGCGAGGATCATTCGTATTACTCCGCCATGAGTGACGACCAATGATTGGGTGCCGCGACATTGCTGTAATAACTGTGGCCAGAACTGGGTAACTCGCTCGTGAAATGCTGGTAATGATTCACCATTCGGTGGGGTAACTGTCGCCGGTGATTGCCAGAATTGTTCCAGAGCTGCCCAACAAGACTGTAGCTGGTCAAAAGTCTGACCATCCCATACACCGAAATTCATTTCCTGTAATAACGGTTCGACTTTCAGACTGAGTGCTTGGCGTCGGCTATAGTCTTTTGCAAAACGCAGACAACGTTGCAGTGGAGAGCTGATCACCTGTTGATACTGCAAATCAATATTCACCGATTGCTGCATTTGCAGTCGGCCGGATTCTGTTACCGGAATATCGGTGTGCCCGTATAAGCCGGCGTCACCAGCAACGGTGCCATGACGTAATAAATCAATGGTTGCGCTCTGATAAACGTTATTCATGCCGTTCCTCCGTGACTCATAAAAGCCAGCAGGATCAGATAACCGACGACTTCACTCACTTGTTGAACGGCACCTAGACAATCGCCAGTACACCCACCTAAACGGCTATTCAAATAACTTTTGGCGGTAAATCGTAACAGAAGTTGGGCTATGAAGAGAGGAAGGGCTAAGGCGAGGGGTAGCAGTAGTAGCGGTAAACAGCCTAACAGTACTAAGATCACTAAATCGCTTTTGCGTTGTTGTTCGGCTACCGGTTTAGCTTTCGCATCATCATCCCGGACATAGTCCATATCATAGATCAGACTTCCGGCGACAGCGCGGGAGAGGGGGTGTAAGACCACTAATGCCAGAATGATCTGCAATGGAGAGAGCTGAGCCAACTCTTGTAAGGTGACAAATTTCAGCAGTAATGCCCCCCACAGTGCAATGGCGCCATAAGTGCCTAAGCGGGAGTCTTTCATGATCAGCAGTTTTTTTTCGATGGTCATGCCACCGCCTAAACCATCGGCGGAATCGGCTAAACCATCTTCATGAAATGCACCAGTGAGCAGAATGGTGGTCAGCATTGACAGAACAATACTGACGGAAACCGGAAAAACTTGCATGCTTAACCAGAAAGCAACCGCACCTATTCCTCCAACCAACCAGCCGACCAAAGAAAAATAGCGGCTAGATTGACTCAATAATTGAGTGCTGAACGGGGTGTTGGCGGGGATCGGTATACGGGT
>CAIZDF010000651.1 GCA_903931645.1 uncultured Tolumonas sp. | reverse complement strand
TTCAGCAGTTTCACCACCGACTAATGCACAGTTGGATTGTTCACAACCTGCACCAATACCAGTCACTACTGCGGCAGCAGTATCGACATCCAATTTACCGGTTGCATAGTAATCCAAGAAGAACAGTGGTTCTGCGCCTTGAACGATCAGGTCGTTCACACACATTGCAACCAGATCGATACCAACGGTATCGTGTTTTTTCAGATCGATCGCCAGACGCAATTTGGTGCCGACGCCATCAGTACCAGAAACCAGGATAGGTTCGCGATAGCCAGCCGGAATTCGGCACAGAGCACCAAAACCACCTAATCCGCCCATTACTTCAGGACGGCGGGTGCGTTTGGCAACGCCTTTGATACGCTCAACCAGGGCATTACCTGCATCGATATCAACGCCAGCGTCCTTGTAGCTCAGTGAAGTCTTGTCAGTCACGATAGATCCTTGTCGTAATCGCTGTTAAGGGGGAGATTAAACAGGCCCTATTCTAGCAGTCAGGAACGAAGAGAAAAAGAAAACCTGTGGTTTGTAGCAGAAAACATTCATTTTCGTCTTACCTGAATGATAAGATCTTCCCCGGATAATCAAATTACGGAGTTCATAATGAAAGTTGTCGAGGTTAAACACCCGCTGGTTAAACACAAACTGGGTCTGATGCGTGAAGCTGATATCAGTACAAAACGTTTCCGCGAACTGGCCAAAGAAGTGGGCAGCCTGCTGACATATGAAGCTACCGCTGATTTTGAAACTGAAAAAGTAACCATTGATGGTTGGAATGGTCCGGTAGAAGTGGATCAGATCAAAGGGAAAAAGGTCACGGTAGTGCCTATTCTGCGTGCTGGTTTGGGCATGATGGACGGTGTTCTGGAACATATGCCAAGCGCACGTGTGAGTGTGGTCGGTATTTATCGTGACGAAGAAACACTGAAACCTGTTCCTTATTTCCAAAAAATAGTCAGCAATATTGATGAACGTTTAGCGTTGATCGTTGATCCAATGCTGGCGACTGGTGGTTCCATGATTGCAACCATCGATTTGTTGAAACAAAAAGGCTGCAAACAGATCAAAGTTATTATTCTGGTGGCGGCACCAGAAGGGTTGGCAGCATTACAAGCAGCGCACGATGATGTGGAAGTTTATTGTGCTTCTATCGACCAGGGCTTGAATGAAAAAGGTTATATCATTCCTGGCTTGGGTGATGCAGGCGATAAAATTTTCGGAACTAAATAACCATTTTGAAGAACCGTTGCTGGTGTCTAATACTGCGATGCTGTTTGCTGCTAAGTCTGGGGTGGAGCCTTCCATCTCAGGCTATGTCAGAACGTATTCTTTGCTGGTTGGTCGATAGCACAGCGAAAGAACAAATAGTGCCGGATGATAAATCGACACGTTGGCCTCAACTGTTCAATTATCAAGGCTCTGTGAGTTACCGCTTTATTTTTCCCATTATGGATCTTGATGATGCAACTCAGATCCAGCCTACGACAATAGAAAATGCCTTTATGTCACCGTTGTTGCTAGTCAGTCGGCGCTATGATGCGGATAAATTGCTATTAGGGCAGTTACATCAGCAAGATGGTGAATGGACATTAGATTGGCAGCTGCATGATGCCCGAAATGATGGCGCGGTAATTATCCGTGGGCAAGCTCGTGGAATGCAAAATCAACTGGCCAATCAAGTGGTTGCTGCGCTAGAAGCTTATGTACAAGAGCGTAATTCAGTCACTGTAAAGAATGTTAGGCAACTTAGTCAGATTGACACCGTGTTTAAGTTAGCCCGACTAGAAACGGTTGCGCCAGTGCAATCTTCTTATCTTCAGTTTTATTAACAGGCGGTGATGATGCTGCAATCAACTCAACTTTCACTGGCTGTTCAACTACCTGATGATGAAACATTTGCCAGTTTTTATCCTGGCAGTAATGCGCAACTTATCACGACTTTGAAAAATGCCGCTATTGGCGAAGGCGTGCCATTACTCTATTTTTGGGGTTGTCGCGGTTCGGGGCGTTCGCATCTATTACATGCCACCTGTGCTGAAATTAATGGCAATGGTGAATCTGCTGTTTATATTCCACTCGATCGGCATGAGCAATACTCTCCGGATATCCTGGAAGGCATGGAGCGTATGCCGCTGTTATGTCTCGATAATCTCGATGCTGTGGCGGGTGACCGGCTTTGGGAAGAATCACTGTTTAATTTATTTAACCGCTGGAAAGAAACCAGCCGCGGCTCATTGATCATGTCAGCGACGACTGCTCCGCGCAAATTAGGCCTTTGTTTGCCTGATTTAGCATCGCGTCTGGATTGGGGCGTCTCATTTCAGTTACATGAGCTGGATGATGAAGGAAAGTTGGGCGCCTTACAGTTACGTGCGGCATTACGTGGGTTCAAACTTCCTGTGGATGTAGGTCGTTTTCTGCTTAATCGCTTATCACGCGATATGCGGACGCTACTGCAGGCGCTGGATACGCTGGACAATGCGTCGTTGCATGCCCAGCGTAAATTGACCATTCCTTTTATTAAGGAAGTATTGGAACTCTAGCGCTTCAGGCTGTTATCCACTTTTTTCTGCTCTTCTAATTCAGCAATACGCGCGTCAATCCGGGCCTGACTTAAGTTGTCGGCGGTGTTTGCGCGCGCCATGTGTAGTTGATCGGTAGCTTGGTCAATCTCACCGCGCAAGGCTAAATATTCTGCCTGGGCTTGATGAAAACCCGCTTGATTGACAGTCTGTTCGTAACCTTCCGCCAGCAGTTGCCATGCCACTGATGATTCTGGATTATTACGGGTAAATTGATCTAACAACCGAATCGAAGCATCGGCTTTGTTCGCCTTTAGATAAACATTCGCCAGATTCATGATGATGACTGGGTTATCCGGCATACTTTGATTCCGTTGTTCCAGTCGACTAATTGCCGCGTTGAATTGTTGTGCTGCAATTTCTTGATCGGTCAGTGAATCTTGAAAGAAAAGGTTATCGGGTTTGCGCTTACTTAGCTGTGTCAGTACTTCACCCGCTTCGGGTATTTTGTTTAATTGCAGCAATGACAATGCTTTACCATACTGAGCAGCTAACCAAGGTGCGGAGTTTTCACTGTTTTTTCCGGCTTGTTGCTCGAAGAATGTCAGTAAACCATCTGCACTCTGATTGCTGTACATCGCTTGGATCCGAACTTTTGCCAGTAAAAAATCCAAGCTGGATTCAATATGGCGTGTACGGTAACTGCTGGCCCGGTTTCTGGCTTCGGCAATACGATTTTCAGTGATAGGGTGGGTTAACAGCATTTCAGGTAATTTAGATGAATAACGGTTTTCGGCGGCGAGTTTCTGGAAAAACGTCATCATACCTGTCGGATCAAAACCAGCATTGTAGAGTAATCCCATGCCGATCCGATCCGCTTCATATTCATTATCTCGGGTGAAGTTAATCGAATTTTGTACAGTTAAGCCCATCGTCGTGTTGATAGCCGCAACCCCTGCGGTAGGGTTCAGCATCGCCAACGCGATTGAGCCAACTAAACCGGCAATCGAAAGTGGGGCACTTTTGGCCTGATCTTCCATGTAGCGGGCAATATGCCGTTGGGTGACATGGCTGATTTCATGCGCTAACACGCCAGCCAGTTCACTTTCTGTTTCTGCATGCAGAAATAAACCACTGTGTACTTTTACGCGGCCACCAAGAAATGCGGCGGCGTTAATACTGTCGTCTTTCACTAGAAAAAAAGTAAAAGGGAAGCGTACGTTATTGGCCTGGCTTACCAGTCGCAACCCCAGATCATTAATGTATTCATTAAGTACCGGATCATCAATGATAGGTAAACTCGCGCGGGCAAAGCGCATAAAAGCTTTGCCATATAATACTTCTTGTTCGACTGATAGGGCTGAAACCCCGGCAGTACCGATATCTGGTAACTGCGAGTCAGCGTGTGATAGGGTGGAAAAAATAAGGCAACATGCGGTGCTAAAACACAGCAGTAGTTTTTTCAGGCAACGATAAAGCACAACGTACCCCTTTCTTTGATAATTATCTGTTTCGACATGCGAAAAATGCCGCACAACCGATTACACTAGGCAATTGTACGATGAATTCAACGGAATCGGCAGGATGTTAAACGTATTATTAAATTGGTATCGTCGGCGCTTCTCGGATCCGAATGCGGTAACCTTATTTTGGTTGTTGGTTGGTGGTTTTGCAGTTATCTATTTTTATGGCGATATTTTAGCGCCTGTTCTGGCGGCTTTGGTCATCGCTTATCTGCTGGAATGGTTTGTCCAGCGCCTGATAAAAGTCGGTCTTGGCCGAAGTGGTGCGACAACATTGGTTCTGCTCGTCTTCATTGGGCTTATGTTTTTAATCGGATTTGGTATTTTACCGGCGGTGTTCCGCCAAGGTATGACGTTGGTGAAAGCCGGGCCTGTAATGCTGGCTAATGGTACGGAGTACCTTAAAAAACTGCCGCAGCATTATCCTGACTTCTTTGATGCATCACTGGTTGATAGCATCACAGCTGTTATTCAAGACCGTTTGCTCAACAATAGTGGTGTGCTGGTTTCATTCTCTTTTACATCATTGATGAATATTGCCGTTGTGCTGGTATATATGGTCTTAGTTCCGCTCTTAATTTTCTTTATGTTGAAAGACAAAGAGCGTTTGTTGCTGATGATGAAGCGTTTTTTACCAAATAACCGGGAATTAGCAAATCGGGTTTGGTTGGAAATGAATGATCAAATTACTAACTATATTCGCGGCAAAGTTATTCATATTTTGGTGGTCAGTGCAGCAAATTACGTGGTATTTGCCTTCATGGGCATCAACTATGCGTTATTGCTGGGCATCTCGGTTGGCTGTTCTGTCTTGATCCCTTATATCGGCGCTGTCGCGGTGACGATCCCGGTGACAGTGGTGGCCTTGTTCCAATGGGGCTTATCCTCTGATTTTGCTTATCTGATGTTAGCCTACGCGATTGTGCAAACGCTGGATGCCAACATTCTTACGCCATTGTTGTTTTCAGAAACGATGAATTTACACCCGATTGCTATTATTTTAGCCGTATTGGTGTTTGGCGGGTTGTGGGGGTTTTGGGGCGTATTTTTTGCAATCCCGCTCGCTACACTGGTTAAAGCGGTCGTGAACTCCTGGCCGGGAAGTACCCGAACAGAGGCATCGATAGGTTCGTATTAATACGAATGTAGTGAATAAAAAGGCCCGATATCATGTCTAATGCTGATCGTTTAAGGATGCTTGAACGATCCTCCACTGGCTTCATAATCGGTCTCAGATTTTTATCTGAGACCGATTTTTTATGTCTGAGTTTTCAAGAG
>CAIZDF010000650.1 GCA_903931645.1 uncultured Tolumonas sp. | reverse complement strand
TTGCTAATTGGCATGACCGCAAGGTTTTCATTCCCGGCACACTGCCTGGCGAACAGGTGGAAGTGTCATTACATGGCATCAAACCTAAATACGCTCAGGCTGATCTGATCCGTATCATTCAACCGCATCCACAACGAATAAAGCCACATTGCAGCTATACGGAATGCGGTGGTTGCCAGCTGGCCTATCTGGCTTATGGCGAGCAATTAAAAATCAAACAGCAGCAGGTTGTTGACGCATTACAGAGCAAAGGCATTACAAGCTCCGTTGAGCCATGCCTTGGTATGTCGCAGCCACTCGCATTCCGTAATAAAGCGGTGTATTCCGTACGCACCGAAAACGGCGAGCCGCAAATTGGCTTTTATCGTAAGAATAGTCATCAGGTTGTTGATATTACAACTTGTCCTGTGCAGCACGAGCAGACAACAGCGATCACGGCTGCAATCCGTCAATGGATGAAGACATTTCATATTGCGGGTTACGATGAGGTCAATCATACGGGTTGTGTTCGTTATGTCATGATCCGGCATGGCTTTAAAACGGGTTCATGCATGGTGGTACTGGTGACACTGACTGACGAGTTGCCAAAGGAAGCCGAATTACTGACGGCTTTGGCCGCGATCGACGGTGTTGATAGCGTGATCCACAATGTCAACCCAGAACCAGTCAATCGTATCTTAGGGATACAACAACGAGTGTGCTATGGCAGTGAAACCATTGAAGATGAATTACACGGGTTAACTTTTACTATCTCGGCACATTCGTTTTATCAGGTTAACCCACAACAAACAGACCAGCTCTATGCGACTGCGCTGCATTTTGCCGAGCTAAGAGGTAATGAGACAGTATTCGATATTTACTGCGGTATCGGCACTATTTCATTGTATTTAGCGCAGCAAGCACAAAAAGTCATTGGTATTGAAATCGTACCGCAGGCCATTGATGATGCTCGAGCTAATGCACAGCGCAATCAGTTAGCCAATACAGAATTCTATGTTGGTAAAGCAGAAGAGGTGGTTCCTGCACTTTATACGCAAGGAATGCATGCTGATGTCGGGGTTGTTGATCCGCCGAGAAAGGGTTGTGAACTATCGGTGTTAAACACCATGCTCGCAATGTTGCCCCAACGAATCGTTTATGTTTCATGTGAACCGGCATCATTAGCCAGAGATTTAGCCGTGCTGCAGAAGGGCGGATATAACATTACTAAAGTACAACCCGTTGATATGTTCCCGCATTCGATGCATGTTGAAACAGTTGTACAGTTAATCAAAAAGTAAAATATCAGCATGGAACATGAACTTATGTATCCATGCTGTTTATAACCTAGATTTAGCCCTCTTCACGAGCTTTGCGCTGGTGCTCTTTTTTATCAAGCCAACTCACCGATTTACTCACTGCATCTTGTACCCGCAATTCCATCTCATCACGTTGAGCTGGTGTGGTGAAATAAATCATATCGACATTATGACGAATATAGTGAGCGGGTAGTTGGTTTAAAACTAAGCAGGATAGATCTGCTAGGTAATCTTCATCGCGAGTTTGATGTAATTCGAGCGCTTGAATATGTTGTTGCAGCAGGTCTTCATAAAAATTATGAACATCATCGGGGATCAGAGCCATCGACTTATTCCTTCAGTCAAACAAATAACTGATTAAAGCATATAACAAAAAAGCACGCAGCTTTGTGGGCTGCGTGCTTTTTTATGGAATTTTGGTGCGAAAGGAGGGACTCGAACCCTCACACCCGAAGGCACTAACACCTGAAGCTAGCGCGTCTACCAATTCCGCCACCTTCGCACTGATTGTCTCTGACTTATTTTACATGCTGTCAGCAACATGATTTTGGTGCGAGAGGAGGGACTCGAACCCTCACACC
>CAIZDF010000649.1 GCA_903931645.1 uncultured Tolumonas sp. | reverse complement strand
CGCCAACTCAAACCAGATTGCAAATACCGATCCATCATCACAAGAACAAACAGAAGCACCACAACCTGTTCATTTATTAGAAAGCCAGATCAGCGCTGAGAATGCATACAAAGACGAATTGCTCACTTACACAGTAACCATGGCTAAAAGAGCTGATCCGGAAAATAGACCGCCTGTCATTCCGCAGATAGAGGGTTTAAAGATTATTCCGGTGGGAGATCCTGTTGAAGATAAAGAAATATTTGCGGATCACTATCAGGAAACGCTGGCATATAACTACATCGTGATTCCAGAAAAAACAGGTTCATTAACAATGCCTGGTGCCACGCTAGCTTCCGATAGTAAACAGATATCTGATGAACACATTATCGAAATTAAATCGGTGCCATCTTCTTTTCATGGTACAGAAAACGAGTGGTTACCAAGCGCAGGCATTACCATTGAAGATAGATGGGAGCCACAAACGAGCTATGCCAAAACAGGTCAGCCATTAACCAGAACTATCACGCTGACAGGAATTAATAACGTTTCAGAGCAACTCCCGGATATACCCACTCCGCTTATCACTGATGTAAAGGTGTACCGTGATAGCGAGAAAAATGAACAGCAGTACCAAAATGGTATGCTGATCAGTAAAAAAACCATTAAGCAGGTTTTTGTTCCAGAAAAAAATATTACTTTCGTGATACCGGAAATACGTTTGAATTGGTGGAATACGATTAGTGATCGGGCACAAATTGCATCACTTGATGAACGTAAATTTATGGCATCTATCATTGCAACCAATACGAAGCCTGTAGCAAGTTCAGCCGCAACAAAGAAACCATCATCAAATGTAGAGATGTGGCGCAGTTTATTGCCAAAGATATTCTTTATTGCCGGAGGCATCATTGCACTAATGACGCCCATTCTAGCAATTCTCTGGTATTACAGAAAAGCTCTTCGTATGCGTTATGAACGCTATCAATTATGGAAAACTCTCAAACGCTGCTGTCTGACAAACGATCCGCTTTTAGCTTATCAGGCGTTATTAGTCTGGGCATCACAACGTTATGCTCAACCGTTCACTTGCCTTGAACAATTACCTTTTTATGCACAGGCGAAAGCTGAACTAGATGAATTACAGATGGCGTGCTTTAGTGTGGCAACAAAAGAGTGGAGTGGCAGAAAATTACTTCATCGGTTAGCTCATATATCTATAGTTAAACCGAAACCAACGCCAAAATCACCAACAGATAAATTTGACGAATTTAGCTGTTGATTAAGCGCTAATTTCAAACGTTAAACAATAAAAAGGCCAGTCTGAAACTGGCCTTTTTATTTATTCATCACCACCATCGCGGTCATCATCATCGTCCACAGGTCTTGCATGCTCAACCCGGGATTTCAGCTTCTGTCCAGGACGGAAGGTTACTACTCGTCTTGCAGTGATTGGAATATCTTCGCCTGTTTTCGGATTTCGCCCCGGACGTTGATTTTTCGTCCGGAGTTCGAAATTACCAAAGCCAGATATTTTCACTTGCTCGCCAGTTTCAAGGGCCAGTCGGATATCCTCAAAAAACGTTTCTACCAGTTCTTTGGAGTCACGTTTGCTTATACCCAACTCAGTAAAAAGATGTTCTGCAATATCGGCTTTGGTCAAGGCCATAGCTAGTCCCTCAAAGTAGCATTGAACTCTACTCGGAGTGCTTCGACAACGCGTTCCATTGTTTCAGCAATCTCCTTATCTTCCAGAGTTCGTTCTGTGTTTTGCAGAACAATACTGAATGCCAGACTCTTTTTGCCATCCGGCACACCAGTACCCTGGTATGTGTCAAATAAGTTTATGCCAACTACCTGATTTCCGCCAACTTTTCTTGCTAATCGTAAGATATCATCTGCAGAAATTGTTTGGTCGACCACAATTGCTAAGTCACGACGGTTACCTGGGAATTTAGAAACCTCAGCAAACGCAGGAATATTTCGTTGCAGAATTACGGCTAATTCCACTTCAAATACAATAGCTTTGCTCTTTAATCCCAGTTTCTTCTCCAACGATGGATG
>CAIZDF010000648.1 GCA_903931645.1 uncultured Tolumonas sp. | reverse complement strand
GCCAATGCCGCTGAAGCTCCGTTACCACAGGCAAGGATCTTGTTACCGTTTAACAGACAGATGGCCAGCATTTGTGCTGCGGTCTGAATGTTTTCGGATAACACTTCAGCCGCTGCAATTTTTGTCTGAATACTTTCGGTAAAATTTTCTCTGATCCGATCCAACCTGGTTCTCCTAAAATGCGTTTTTTAGCCAGCTTTGTTGCCCGTCATCGTACGATACTATGTCAAAACGGCAAGCCTGATGTGCTTCGTTGAGCTGCTGATTTAATAAAAAATATCGGGCAGTGTAGCGAATTTTCTGTTGTTTAGCCGGCGTTACCGATGCTAACGCACCGCCATAATCACGAGAGGCCCGATAGCGGACCTCTACAAACACCAGCGTCTGGTGTTCTCGCATAATTAAATCAATTTCGCCCTGACGGCAGCGATAGTTGGCACTAACAAACAACAGCCCCTGCTGTTCAAGAAAGCGACGGGCCTGTTGTTCGTAGTATTGTCCCTTACTTTGCCGGCTGAGGGACGGCGGGTTGAGCGGTGGTCGGCTCATTACTTAATTGACCATTATTGTAGTGAGTCCAGATCAGGTCATGAAGAATAACCCCATCTGTTGTCACATGCAGAACACCCGTCAGACCATTGATGGTCATATCTGGATTCTGCCGTAACTGACTTAATTGATTTACCAATACGCCAGCGTCATGCCCCATGGCATACAATCGTAATTGATCGCCACTGGCTTGAGGTAATGCGGCTGTTGCTTTAGCCAATTCATCAGGAACTCGATTTAACATCAATGGCATATCGCCCAATTGCATGCCGTTTAGTGCCAGCGCGACATCTGGTTTTAACCCACTGCTATTACTTTTAGAACCTAAATAATAAGTAGGTCGAACCGTTGAATCACCTAACATCAGATCGACACTGGATTTGATATTAGATGCTTCAAATGCTGATGCCAGCATATAAATCGCATCTACCCGATTGGGGTCGCTTGCGGGGTCATTTGCCAGCGACTGTACTTGACCTGCTTGTAATGCACCCCCTTTACCACCCAGTTTTTGGTGTAATAGGGATAAGAGTTCATCACGGCTACGGAACTTAGCAATGGAGGCATCGCCGAGATCTAAGGATTTCCAGTAATTGTTAAAACCAGCCGCAGTACGTTCACCCAATGCATTGGATGGTAACAGTAGCAATGGATGCTGCATGCCATCTTCATGGATTTTTTGTGCGATCTGTGCGGCTTCTGCTTCTGGTGACAATGAGAAATAATAGAGATTGTCTGCAGCCGGTTGTCCATCCAGTTGGTTTAAGGCCAATACCGGTACGGAAGCATGGCTGGCGACTAACTGTTCTACTTTATTCTTCTGCAATGGACCGATGATCAGTTGTGCACCTTCTTTTTCGGCGCGAGCCAATAATTCCGGCATCGACTGACTATTTTCATCGTAGTAACTCAGCGTCAGTTTATTTCCCGTTGCCAGATTAGCTTGTTCCAGACCAGTTTTCAGTGCGCTAGCCGGGCCAGCCAATTTACCTGTTAGTGGCAATAAAACCGCGACTTTCTGGATCTGTGTGGTGGTGGTTACACCCTGATTATTTTCGGCAATAGTTGGTTTAGTTGGTGCGTCAGCCGCTGGTGTAAACAAACCGATGGCCGGATGTTCAGGGTAGTGTTTTTGCCAATCTGCATATTGTTTAGCCTGATCTTGTTTCAGCTGGCTTATCTGCGCTAATTCAAACCAACCCGCAGCTTTTTCCCGTTTCATACGGTTGGCGGCATTGGTATAGGTTTTTAATGTAGTGGCATCGCTAGCTTGTAATAATGACCAGATCTGTTGGTGATTTTTACTGGCCGATTCACCGTTTAAATATGGATCGAGCGAGATCAGGCTATTCGCTGCCGCTGTTTTCTGGCCGGTTTTTAATAATAGGTCAGATTGCAGGCGATAATAAAATTGCACGGTATTGCTGTCTAATGGTCGCAAGTCGATACCAGCAATGCGGTTTAACGCTTTGCTGGATTGTCCTTGTTTACCAAGTTGTAATGCATTTAACAGGCGTAAAGCCACTTTCTGACTCGGTGTGGTGGCTTCTCTGGCTAATTGTTGTTGAATTGCATTGGCCTGAGAGCTATCACCATCGGCGATCAAACGACGAGTCGCTAACACTTGCAGGGCAAAGCGGTTTTCCGGTGCTGAATCATTGATGTGAGTCAGATACCACTGGCTATCGTGAGTAAGTGGCCCAAAGGCGTTGAGTGTGGCGCTATCGCCATTACTGTCGTTGCGATTTCCAGCCGCACAACCTGACAATAACAGGACAATGGCAAACAGCCACCAGAAATATGGTACAGTGCGCAACTTGCTAACCCGGCTCAAGATTTATCTCCAACCTATCTATGTCTGGTCCCTAGTGTAATCTTCACACCAGAATGAAACAAATTTTCGACAGGAGTTTTCATGTCTTTATCACCTTGTCTGTATATCGTACCGACGCCGATTGGTAACCTGTCGGATATTACATTGCGTGCAATCGAGATTTTAAAGAGTGTCGATTGCATCGCGGCGGAGGATACCCGCCATAGTGGCATTCTGTTGCAACACCTGCAGGTCAAAGTGCCGATGCTGTCATTGCATGATCACAATGAACAGCAACGTGCTGGTGTGTTGATCCAACGAATTCAACAAGGGCAAAGCATCGCGCTGATTTCTGACGCTGGTACTCCATTGATCAGCGACCCTGGTTATCATCTGGTGAAAGCCTGCCGTGATGCAGGGGTAAAAGTAGTGCCACTGCCGGGGCCTTGTGCGGCGATCACAGCATTGAGTGCTGCAGGGCTTCCCACTGATCGTTTTGTTTTTGAAGGTTTTTTACCAGCTAAAGAAAAAGGGAAAGACGATCGGCTGCAGGCCTTGGCCGATGAGACTCGCACCATGGTGTTTTATGAATCACCACGTCGGGTGATTGATACTTTAACCGCGATGTATCAGGTATTTGGTGAACGTCAGATTGTCATCGCTCGTGAGTTGACTAAAACATTTGAAACATTACACAGCTTGCAGCTTTCTGAAATGCTGGCGTGGTTGCAGGAAGATGATAACCGTACGCGTGGCGAATTCGTGCTGATGTTAGCCGGTAAAGCTGATAACAGTGATGAGTTACCGGCGGAAGTATTACGCACCTTAACACTGCTGATGGCGGATTTGCCGCTGAAAAAAGCGGCGGCGCTAACAGCCGAAATTTATGGTGTAAAAAAGAACGCACTCTATGCGTGGGGCTTAGAAAAGCAGAATTCTGAGAGATAGTTTGCTGTGTGGGCGTAACCTCCCTATAATGCACGCGGGGTTGGCCGGGCAGTCGCCGTCTTGTTGTTGTGCCTTCGGGTAGACAAACAGGAGGGAGGAAAGTCCGGGCTCCACAGGGCAGGGTGCCAGGTAACGCCTGGGAGGCGTAAGCCTACGACCAGTGCAACAGAGAGCAAACCGCCGATGGCCCGTAAGGGATCAGGTAAGGGTGAAAGGGTGCGGTAAGAGCGCACCGCGCGACTGGTAACAGTTCGTGGCACGGTAAACTCCACCCGGAGCAAGACCAAATAGGCTTCCATGTCGCGGCCCGCGTCGGAAGCGGGTAGGTTGCTTGAGCCTGCGAGCGATTTCAGGCCTAGAGGAATGGCTGCCACCGCGCAAGCGGAACAGAACCCGGCTTACAGGCCAACCCCACAATTATCCCGTTCACGCTTGCGTGGCGGGATTTTTCGTTTCTGCCAGTCGCTTAAATTCTGCGCGGGGTAGTTTCAGTTGTCCTGCTGATAACGTTGGCCACGGCAAATAGTGTTTTGGCAACATATAGGCGGGCAAAAATTGACGTAACCAGACGGATAATTCCGTAGGTGAAATGGTCGCTTGCTGCCAATCGATAAAACAGACACCACACATACCCCACTCTTCGTCTGGCATAGGAACGACAATCGCTTGTGCGATAGCAGGATGTTGTAGCAGTTGTTGTTCAATCTGTTCTGGCTGAATGTTTTCCCCACCACTGATGAATTGGTTATCAATGCGGCCATTAATCACTAACGCATCGTTCTGCCAGTAGCCGGCATCACCTGTGTGAAACCATCCATCAGCATCCAGTGGTAGTAATAAACTGCCATCAGCTTGGTAATAACCGGCAAACAGCGTGTCACCTCTGACACAAATTTCATCAGCTTGAATAGATACTTCCCGTCTGGCTAAGGCTTTGCCCACTAAGCCGGCTGCCCCGGCTGGTGCGGTGCAAACCTGAGATGCCATTTCCGATAAACCATAACTGACCCACGGTCTCAGCTGTTGTGCCCGACATTGGGCGATCAGGCTATCAGGGAGTGGTGCGCCACCCAGTAACAAGTGACGAACTTGCGTGGCCGCAAAATGAAAATCGGGTTGCTGCAATAAGCGGTATAGCTGTGTTGGCACCAGCGACAGATGCGTGATCGGCGCTTGTTGTAATAATGCCGTGAGTGGCAATGCGGGATCAGGCAATACAACACAAGCACCGGCCAGAAAACAGCGAAACAGAATCGCCAGTCCACCGACATGAAACAGCGGCAGTGACAGTAACCAACCATCATGGGTGGTGATGGGGACAATGCTGCCTTGCGCATTGGCGAAATGATTCTGCAGACGATGCGCGACAACTTTAGGTGAACCGCTGCTGCCAGAGGTAAAAATTAAATTGCTGAGTGCACTGTCATTCAGTTTACATGCTGTAGAGGCTGGCGCTTGAGCCGTAAAATCCAGCTGCAATTCATCCGATGGCCAACGCAAGGAGGCATGCACTTGTTGCTGGAGTTGTTGCTGTCGAACTTCGGGAAACGCGGGGTTTATTGGGCAGCAGATGATCTGCTCACGCCAGCAAGCCCACAACAACATCACCAGTTCTACACTGTTCGTGCTGCACAAAAACAGATGATCGCCAGAGTTTAATCCGGCGTGTCGGAGCTGTTGTTGCAAGGCATTAAGCCGGGCATCCAGTTGTTGGTAATTGAGGATAACACCGGCATGCCATAATGCCGGTTGTGTCGGGTGCTGTTGTGCGTGTTGCCGGATGGGGCAAGTTAGCTTTGCCATACCAACTGCAACTGTTTGGTATCGACTTGTTGTTTATCGTCCAGCACGGAACCACTGAAATAGCGCAGTGTATCCAGACCGGGAGCTTGTTCGGGTGACCATTCGGCTGCTAGTAAGGCTAGCAGACGGTTACCGAGTTGCGATTCGTGGCTGGAAGAGATCACCAGTCTTACCCCATTCGCTTTAGCTTTGTTCACTAGTTCATGGCATTTTTCCAATGAACCGATGAGCGTGGGTTTTAAAACCAAACCTTTCAACTGCGGGAAAAAATCCCAGTTAGTTTCAGCGCTTAAGATCTCATCCAGTGCCACCGCAATACCGGTATGTGACGCAACAGCTCGGATATCTGCGTAAGTCGCGCAGGGATCTTCAATATATTCGATGCGGGATGCGTCGAGATGGCTCATGAAAGTCCACGCTTCTTCCCGTGTCCACTGCTGATTAGCATCCAGGATCAGTTTGGTTTTCGGCGCTAACCGGATAATTTCACGGATCATCGCCAGTTCATCACGCATTGGATAACGGGCGACTTTGAGTTTTACTCGGCTGGGGTAGTCATATAACCACTCTTTCCAGCTCCAGATAATATCTTCCGGTGTTCCTTGTAACAGCAGATAAGGTGGTAATGGCGTATGTTTTAATACCGGCCAGCTACGACGGGCGCAATCTAAGCCAAATTGCACTGATGGACAAATAACAGGGATGGTTTTGCCTTGTTTAAACGCAGTCAGAAATGCGATGGTTTCTTGTTCAGCTTCTGCCAGTGTTTCACGAGAAAAACCCGGTAGTGGTGCTATCTCGCTCCAGCTACTGCCCCAATGCACCAATAAGCCTTCGCGTTGCTGGATGGTTTGGTTGTGAAATGTCAGCGGATGCGTGAGCGGCAGTTGATACCGAGACAGAGTGATATCCATAAGTTGGCTGTCCCTATGCTTAGTAGAATTGGTCCACGGCAAAATCAGTCCACGGCAAAAACCAATGTTCAGTCATGTTATAACAGATCCCGATGCAGAGATCTGATCTGCATCGGAGTGTTACGGCTGCTTTACGGGTTTCGTGGGAATTTATTGAAATCCGGTTCACGTTTTTCGTTAAAAGCGTTACGACCTTCCTGACCCTCTTCGGTCATATAAAACATCATGGTGGCATTCCCGGCGAGTTCTTGTAGACCAGCCTGACCATCGCAATCGGCATTCAGTGCGGCTTTCAGGCAACGCAAGGCCATTGGGCTGTGTTGCAGAATTTCACGACACCAGCGCACAGTTTCACGCTCAAGCTCGGCCAATGGCACCACAGTGTTTACCAGCCCCATGTCTAAGGCTTCTTTAGCGTTATATTGACGACACAAGAACCAGATCTCGCGGGCTTTTTTCTGGCCAACTAAGCGAGCCATGTAGGAAGCACCCCAACCACCATCGAACGAACCCACTTTCGGGCCAGTCTGGCCGAAACGGGCATTTTCAGCGGCAATGGTGAGATCACACAGCATATGTAAGACGTGACCGCCACCAATGGCATAACCGGCTACCATTGCCACAATCGGCTTAGGGCAGGTGCGGATCTGGCGCTGGAAGTCGAGCACGTTCAGATGATGCGTACCTTCGTCATCTTTGTATCCACCATAATCGCCACGCACTTTCTGATCACCACCGGAACAGAACGCCAACTCGCCTTCGCCGGTTAGAATGATGCTGCCGATCTGGGCATCAAAGCGGGCATCTTGTAGCGCTTTCATCATCTCCATCACCGTTAGTGGGCGGAATGCATTACGCACCTGTGGGCGGTTAATGGTGATTTTGGCAATGCCTTCGGCAGATTTGTGATAGCGGATGTCTTGGAAATCGGCGCTGAAATCTTGCCATTCGATAGGGGCATACCAGCGGGCATCGTTATCGTGATCTTGCATAGTTGTC
>CAIZDF010000647.1 GCA_903931645.1 uncultured Tolumonas sp. | reverse complement strand
GTTATTGCCTTAATTTTCTTATCCCGAGTTCAGGTTAACTAGCATCAAAACTACCCTCTGTGAAAAATCTTATTCACAGAGGGTAACCTTATGTTATCTCAGTGATACACCTGTCACAGACTCCCCACACGTACTTCATGGACTATTATTAATGTAGGAAAATCAATAACGCATTGGAGTGCATTACCATGAAATATTTGGTTATCGATGTCGGCGGTTCAGCCATTAAATATGCGTTAATGGATAAACAGGCCGTGACGTTAGAAAAAGGTCAGGTACCTACACCACCCGATAGTTTTGCGGAGTTTAGTGTTGAGATTATCCATTTATATAAGAAATATCAGGATCAAATTGCGGGAATAGCCTTTAGTTTGCCTGGTGTCATAGATAGCGAACAAGGTTATAGCATAACTGGCGGCTCACTGACCTATAACGATAAACGGAATTTTGTTGCAGATATTCAGCAGCATTGCCTCGTGCCCGTCACGATTGAAAATGATGCCAAATGCGCAGCATTAGCAGAAGCTTGGCAAGGAAGTCTAGTCGGTTGCAAAAATGGGGTCGTTGTGGTGTTAGGAACCGCTGTTGGCGGCGGTATTTTCCTGAATGGGCAACTTTATAAAGGCTCGCATTTTGCTGCAGGCGAACTCAGCTTTTTATTGACCGACAGCTGGCATGCGAAAGGCGAACCCTACCATTATTGGGGGCATGACGGTGGCAGCCGCGGCTTATGCCGTGCCGTTGAAAACATCAAACGTCTGCCACCAAAAAGTGTAAATGGCCAGCAAGTATTTGACTGGGCAAATGGGGGTGATGAGGACGTTTGTGAAGCACTGGATGCCTACACCTATCGACTCGCTATGCAATTTTTCAACTTACAATCGCTCTTCGATCCCGATGTTATTGCCATTGGCGGCGGCATCAGCGCACAACCGCTGCTGTTGCAATATATTGAACAAAACTTAGTTTATCTCGAACAACATCTGCCAATGCACCTGACAATTCCAAAGGTCGTGCGCTGCCATTTTATGAATGACGCCAATCTGGTCGGCGCATTACATCATCATTTGCAGATGACCGAGACACCCGTGCCTTAATCGGCCATAAATCTTTTGCAGCCCTCTTGGTTAAAGAGGGCTTTATCCTTCGCCCACTTCTAATTGCGCCAGCTCAACCAGCTCATCCGGTAGTTCTTTTTGCACAGAAACACCGAGATCTTTAAATTCGGCAGCTTGTTTGATCAAATTGCCTTTACCGGAATACAGCTGCGAGAACGCTTTTTCGTAACTGCCTTTGGCTTTATCGAGCTGTTTACCCACTTCCTGCATGCTGGTCAGGAAGTTATTCAATTTACTGTAAAAACGCTCTGCCCGATTCGCCAATTCCGCAGTATGTTTATTCTGATCTTCAAACCGCCACAGTTGACGCACAATGTTCAGGCTAGTCAACAACGTGGTGGGTGTTGCCACCAGCACATTGCGCTCAATCGCACGCTGATAGAGCGTGTTATCAAAGCGCAAAGCCTCTACATACGCCGATTCGATCGGGATAAACATGATCACCACTTCCGGTGAATTCAACCCCGGCAATTTGTAATAATCACGATCAGCCAATTCATTGATCCGCGCACTCACTGCTTGTGCGTGTTCCGCTAAGGCTTGCTGACGCTCCAGATCATGTTCTGCATTCACATAACGGGTATAGGCAGCCAGCGAAGTTTTAGCATCAATAATCAGGTGTTTCTGTTGCGGTAAATAAACAATTGCATCGGGGCGTTGCCGCCCATCGACCGTAGAAAAGCTTACTTCACGCTTATAATCGACACCTAAACGTAAACCGGAATTATCCAGCACATTCTCCAGCATCAGCTCGCCCCAATTGCCCTGCACTTTTTTCTGCCCTTGCAGTGCATTCGTCAATTTATCGGCTTGATCGGTAATTTGACGATTCAGGTTTTGCAGATTAATTAGCTCTGCCCGCAGTTCACTGCGTTGTTTCAGCTCTTCAACATGAATGCTTTCGACTTTTTGCCGGAACCCCTGCATCTCGGTTTGTACAGGTTTGAGTAAGTGATAAATACTTTCCTGATTCAGTTCTTTAAAAGCTTTGCCCTTCCGCTCCAAAATTTCATTGGCCAGATTTTCAAATTCGGTTTTCAACATCTCACGGCTATTCGACAATTGGCGCAGTTGTTCGTTGAAATGCAGCTGTTTCTCATTGAGCGATGTGCGAAGTTCCGTGTGTTGTCGTAACAACTCCGTGTGTTTAAGTTGCAGCTGATTCAATTCCTGATTTCGTTGCCCCAGCTGTTGTTCGCGCTCTTCGATACGTTCCAGCAATAACTCGCGTTCTGTTTCCAAACGCCCCATCTGCACATCTTGGTTAGCGATGATTTTTTGTGAACGGACATAAGATACAAACCAGCCCGCAGTGCTAGCCAGCAAAACAGCCAACACTAATACTGGTAATCCTAAAACCATCTCTGTCATTGTTATTCCTGTTTTATTAACTGCTTGCAGGCGGCATTATTAAGAATTGAGCTGAATAAATCACGCGTTGATGCTTAGATCTATCGCGATTGGAGAAATTAATCTATTTCTTAAATAGATGATAGAACTTACGGTCTTGTTTAAACATATGACCTTTAAGCAAGTCATCGATGATGAAGTCGATCAATTCCCCCATCGACATTTGTCTGTGGATCGCAGCCAGATGCAGAACCTGAGCTCGATGCACAAGTTCTTGATGCAATCGGGCGTGATCTTCCAAATCATCATATTGATATCCAGCAAGGAGCTTCTCTTCGGCAGAAAAATGTTTCGCGGCATGATCCAGCAACGCCTGAAAAGCATCTTCAAAAGCGGCCGGATATTCCTCTCTTTTAATGGCCGTATTAATCAATTCACTCGCTAGCTGGAATAACTCTTTATGCTCCAGATCAATTGTATATTCACCACTTTCATACGATTTTTTCCAATGCAGGCGAATTAATGCATCTTCCGTCAAAATAGAACTGTCCTGATTGCGTTTATAAACCCAAACTCTATTTCTGCCCGACTCTTTGGCCTGATACATAGCAGTATCACCGTTTTTCATTAATTGCTTTTCTGTTACGCCATGATCTGGATAAACAGCAATGCCAATACAAGCCGAAATTTTGAATATTTTTCCTTCTGACATTTCAAATGGCTGATTCAATACATCACGAATTTTTTCGGCTACTGCCACTGCGTCCGCGATCCGTCTAATTTCAGGTAATAAAACAATAAACTCATCACCACCAATTCGGGCTGCCGTATCTGATTCGCGTAAACAAGTCGACATCCGTTGTGCTACTGCCTTTAACAACCAGTCACCCGCCTCATGACCATAACTGTCGTTAACTGGTTTAAATTTATCCAAATCAATGAACATTAATGCCAGGCGAGATTCATTTCTTTTCGCCTGTGTAATTGCTTGCTCAAGACGATCGAGCAACAGACGACGATTGGGTAATTTGGTCAGCGAATCATAAAAAGCCAGATTGCGGATCACTTCTTCGGCTTTTTTCCGATCCGTGATATCTCGGCTAATACCAATAATCGATGTCAGACGCCCTGCAGCGTTAGCGTGTAACGTCGTGACAACTTCCGTAGAGATGATGTGGCCATCTTTATGCGGCTGATCAATTTCGGTAACGCGGCGGGTATCGCTATGAT
>CAIZDF010000646.1 GCA_903931645.1 uncultured Tolumonas sp. | reverse complement strand
TTTGAACCAGAAAAACAGGCGAGGCAATTTATACTGGAAGGCTTAGGTCGTGAGCGTTGCTATCCCCGTGAATTGAAATGCTCGAAAAATGGATATGCGCTGAGAAAAAGAAATGCCGATCACCTTAAGTGAACGGCATTAGACATGGAGTCCCCGTTTTTTATTGCGTTTCAGCCAATTAAGTATGATCAACTAAACTATCAATCACTGCACTGTTCGCCATTTTAGCATCATCATCAAACTGATAAATGTCATCACGGAATTGCAACTGACCTTGTTTGTCAACCCAACTACGCCAATAAACGGTATAAACCGGAACCGGATCTGTCATTGCCAACCACTTAGTGGTGTCTTCTTTCAGCATTTGATCCAGTTTATCGACATTCCATTTTGAGCCTTTTAACAACAATTTCGCAAAATTATCCGCCTCTTCGACCCGTACACAACCAGAACTCAGCGCTCTTAAATCACGCTTGAAATAGCCTGGTGAAGAGGTGGAGTGCAGATAAATCGCATCGTTATTAGGCAAATAAAATTTATAACGACCCAGTGCATTATGATCACCCGGTTTTTGACGCAAACGATAAGGGAAATTCTCTTCTGTACCATCCCAAACCATTGCAGTTGGATCAACGGTCATGCCCTGCGAATCCACCAATTCAAACTGACCTTTGTCCAGGAAATGTTTGTCTTTAACCAGTTTCGGCACTAAATCTTGCTGCAAAATACGTGCAGGTACGTGCCAAGCCGGATTCACAACAATGCTTGAGATTTCACTGGATAATATAGGTGTCTGGCGTTTCACCTGACCCACAATGACGCGGCTGGAGAAAATCTCTTGCTGACCATCCAGCACTCGAAGTCGATATTCAGGAATATTCACCAACACATGACGTTGCGATGAAATCTGTTGCGGCAAATCACTGCGCAAAATACTGCGAGCTAAGATGACAGCGCGCACTTTGGGCGGCAAGCGCAGCCAAGTCAATGTACGACGACCAATCACGCCATCACCGTCAAGACCATGCCGCTGCTGAAAATGCTGCATGGCCTGCACAGTTAATTCATCATAGGTGGTGAGCTTGAGTTGCTCAGCGGTTAATTGCCCACTCGGCAGATCTCCACTTCGCAGTAATACATCACGAATTAACGGTAAAGCCTCATGAGATTCACCCGGTTTCACTTTTAAATCAGGTAAGTTTGGCCAAGGCGCTTTTCTTGATTCATCCAATAATGACAACAGCACACGTCGGGAAGATAAATAATTTTCCGTCTGTGGACGTAACTTATTCATGACCCGATCCACATCAGGTCGCTGTAATAATGCGATATATTCGTTACGATCTGCAGCAGATAATACCGGATTAAAATTCTTGAAATGAAAACGTTCACGGGAATCGCCATCAAGCTCATGCCACTGATGACGGAACTGATGTAGCAGGCTATAGATCTGGTAATAAGTTTCAGGATTTTTAGCCAATTCAGGCTGCTTTGTCAGCTGTAACCAACTCTTTGCAAATGCCGGATGAATACCCGCCATGGCAACTTCCATCAGTTGCTGAGTCAATTCACTCCGGACTGCCACGGAAGGTAATGGCAATGAAGTGCCTATTTCAGCCCCTGACTTGGCTGCTGTTGCACCCAGTTCGGTTGTTACTGCAAAACTACCACTGTTCCATGCCAACAACAAAATTGCTGCCGTTGACATAAATTTGCCACGCATTATTTCCTCCTTATCCCTGTTCACATCGGTGAAATAACAGGGGTAAGCTATAATCTTATCCTTCTGATTATGCTAATTATGCCTAAAAGAAAATAGCATGCGCAGATTATTTTAATCAGTCTGGGGCTGACATGCACAAATAGCAGGCTATATCTTGTTATTACATATGGTTATAACAAAACAGCATTTCCTATCCTGATTTTTAGGATTAACCTAATTTCAATAAAGACCTACTCGCAGGAGCGAACATGAGCAAAATCTTTGAAGATAACTCACTGACCATCGGAAACACTCCCCTGGTTCGCCTGAACCGCGTCAGTAAAGGCAATGTATTAGCGAAAGTCGAAAGCCGTAACCCAAGTTTCAGCGTTAAATGCCGCATCGGCGCAAATCTGATTTGGGACGCAGAAAAAAAAGGCATCCTGAAAGCAGGCAAAGAAATTATCGAACCAACCAGTGGTAACACCGGTATCGCCTTAGCGTTTGTTGCTGCATCCCGTGGTTATGGCATCACCCTGACCATGCCAGCAACCATGAGTCTGGAACGCCGTAAACTGTTAAAAGCATTAGGTGCCAATCTGGTATTGACTGAAGGCCCTCTGGGCATGAAAGGCGCTATTGCTAAAGCCGAAGAGCTGGTTAACTCTGATCCAGAAAAATATGTTCTGCTGCAACAATTTGAAAATCCGGCCAACCCTGAAATTCACGAAAAAACCACTGGCCCAGAAATCTGGAATGACACCGATGGTCAAGTCGATGTAGTTGTGGCTGGCGTAGGTACTGGCGGTACTATTACCGGTATCTCCCGTTACATCAAGAAAACACAAGGTAAACAGATCATTTCTGTCGCCGTAGAACCGGCAGAATCACCAGTGATCAGTCAGAAACTGGCTGGTGAAGAACTCAAACCAGGCCCGCACAAAATTCAG
>CAIZDF010000645.1 GCA_903931645.1 uncultured Tolumonas sp. | reverse complement strand
CTATAAACGCCTGTCCATTCAATAGTTGAACAACCAACCAGCAAAAGGAATGCAAAACTCAATAACGTAATTACTTTCCTTCTCATTATTCTTTTCTCCCTTTACTTAAGTCATCACGAGGATCCGGTTCGGTAAAACCATTACCTTTGGCGGTCAAAGTAGCTTCTGAGAAGCTGCTGCCTTCATCCAGTTTACCGAAGATAAACGACAGTGAGCCCGACAAAATACCGTTAAAGGCCTGTAGTCTATCACCAGCTTTGATCAGATTCTGCAGGTTTTCGATAACCGGCAGACCCGCACCCACATTGGTTTCGTACAAGAACTTACGACGCGTAGCCTGAGCAGTACGACGCAGCTCACGGTAGTACTGAATAGAACTGGTGTTGGCTTTTTTGTTTGGTGTAACGACGTGGAAACCCGCAGCCAGGAAATCGGCATACTGACCGGAAATAGTTTCATCCGAAGTACAATCAACAATAACTGGGTTGATCAAATGGCTGTCATCAACCAGCTGTTTGATGGCTTGCAGATTGAAACGCTCTGTGGCAACTTCCAGCGCAGCTTGCCAGTTAGCCAGATCCAGACCGTCTTTTGACAACACCATTTTACGGGAATTCGCCAGACCAACCACACGCAGGCCGATGCCCTGTTTGCTCAGTACAGCTTGTTGACGACGGATCTGTTGCAGCAACGCACCACCCACACCACCCAGACCGACCAGAATGATGTCGATAAATTGTTGGGTACCGAATAGGTTCTGGTGACACGCTTTAATCGCTTCAGTGACTTTTTTGTTGCCAACTACCGCCGAGATAGAACGCTCGCTGGAACCTTGCGAAATCGCCACGATGTTGATAGAAGCCTGCGCCAGTGAAGTAAAGAAACGCGCTGCGATACCTTTCATTGTACGCATGCCATCACCCACCAGTGACAGGATCGCCAGATCATGGCGGATCTCGATCTCTTCCAGCAAGTTAGCTTTTAATTCCAGCTCGAATTCCTGATTCAGCACTTTCAGTGCTTTTTCTGCATCATAGGTATGGATACAGAAACTGATGCTGTATTCGGAAGAGGCTTGAGTGATCAAAACCACCGATACGCCAGCACGGGAAACCGCAGTGAACATGCGGCCAGCCATACCAACCATACCTTTCATGCCTGGGCCGCTGACGTTGATCATAGAGATGCCAGACAGATCGGAGATCCCTTTGACCGGATATTGATCGTCACCGTGATCAGCGCTGATTAAAGTGCCTTCACCCTGTGGGTTGAAGGTGTTTTTGATCAGGCAAGGAATGTGGAAACGGGCAATCGGTGCGATGGTCCGCGGGTGCAATACTTTGGCACCAAAGTAAGACAGCTCCATCGCTTCTTTATATGACATGCGTTTCAGCAATACGGCATCCGTCACCAGACGAGGGTCACAGCTGTAAACACCATCCACATCGGTCCAGATCTCACAGCAGTCGGCGTTAACACAGGCCGCCAATACTGCGGCTGAATAATCGGAACCGTTACGCCCCAGCAGCACCAGTTCGCCTTTCGCGTTACCACCAGTGAAACCCGCCATCAGATACACGTGGCCTTCATTCACTGGTTTTTCAGCAAAACGGGCACGGGATACATCGATATCAACGTGTGATTCTAAGAAACCACCTTCCGCCAGTAACATTTCGACCGGGTTGATCAGAGTAACCTTTTCACCACGTGCCAGCAGCAATTGCTCCATACAGGCGATAGATAACGCTTCACCACGGCTTAAGATCAATGCTTGTACGCTATCAGGACACTGGTTCAACAACTGGATGCCCTGCATTTTACTGCGGATAGTACCTAGTTCTTGCTGCAGACGTTGCATCAGCACTTCGTCAGCGAAATTGGCATAACGTGTTTTCAGCCCAGTGATCAGACGCGTGAAAATGCCTTCAATATCGGCCAGTGTCGCACTGGCATCTTCACCTTTGCTGGTCTGAGCAACCAGCGCCACCAGCAGGTTAGTCACTTTGGCTGGAGCAGACAACACCAACGCCACCTGAACCTGTTGCTGATTATTCACCACGATGTCGGAAACCCGGAGGAATCGTTCCGCATCCGCGAGTGAAGAACCACCAAACTTAAGTACACGCATATACATCTCCCTGTAACGAAAAAGCCCGTACCTGGTTAGGGGACGGGCTTCGATAATTGTTTGTGTTATTTAGGCAACAGCCCGCTCCAGTACCACCAATTGTGGTGCCGGTAATGGTAATAATTGTGCGGGTAGCAATAGTAGATAGCATAATTAGACTTCGCATAAATAGTGACATACCAATACCGGATCAGGTACATTTCTGTCAACAAAATTTTGTAACAATTCGCGATTTCAGACCATTCGAGGCGGCTAACAAACGCAGTCTGTGAGCCAGGCTGGCAGGTATTGTTAATAACATTGAAAAAACAGATCTACTGTCATATGAATGCAGCGAATATGTTAAAATTAACACAATTTCATTTAACGCAGAGAATTTCCATGCAAATACCACAGATATTGATTGTTGAGGATGAACTCGTCACACGAAATACGCTGAAAAGTATCTTTGAAGCGGAAGGCTATCATGTTCTGGAAGCCAATAATGGTGACGAAATGCACCATACATTAGCGAATCAGCGAGTTGACCTGGTGATCATGGATATCAATTTGCCTGGAAAAAATGGTTTGCTGTTGGCACGTGAAATTCGGGAAAAAGGCGAAATGGGCCTGATATTCCTGACTGGTCGCGATAACGATGTCGATCGTATCTTAGGGCTGGAAATTGGTGCTGATGACTACCTGACCAAACCATTTAACCCGCGTGAGTTGACGATCCGTGCCCGTAACTTGCTGGGACGCACCCGTCGTGGTGATCCAGTCGAAGAGCCAATTGCCGGAAATGTGTCTGCCTATCGCTTCAATGGCTGGACGCTGGATATCAACAGCCGCTCATTGATCAATCCGTCTGCGGTGGCGTACCGCCTGCCACGTTCTGAATTCCGCGCTTTACTGCATTTTTGTGAAAATCCGGGCCAGATCCAGACTCGTGCTGATCTGCTGCTGAAAATGACGGGTCGCGAACTAAAACCACATGACCGCACTGTGGATGTGACTATTCGCCGGATCCGTAAACATTTTGAAGATTACCCAGATACACCGGAACTGATCACCACCATTCACGGTGAAGGCTATCGTTTCTGTGCCGACTTAGAACAAGAAACGAACGCTTAGTTAGTTTTTGTTAAGCAAACCGATAAAAAGGCCAACCTGTGTTGGCCTTTTTATTTTCTGCACGATAAATTGTCAAAGATTACGGGACATAACCATCAGTTTTAGAGCTGATTGCCCTGTATCGTGGTTTACATAAGAGCAAAATAATAAATAGGAGCCAGAATGAAGAAGTACTGGTATCTGGCCTACTGTCATCCTAAAGAAGAAGAACGGGCCAAATTACATCTGCAAAATCAGGGTATCGACAGTTATTACCCGCTGGTGCTTACTCGCAAAATTTTACGCGGTAAAATGGTCGAGAAAACAGAGCCCATGTTCCCGCGTTATCTGTTTATCCATGTGGATATTCATGAGTTTTCACCCATGAGAATTCGCTCAACGCGTGGCATTAGCCGCGTGATCGGGCATGGTGAACAGTGGAGTAAAGTACCGCCTGAGTTGATCTATCAGCTAATGCGCAATGAAGACAGCGACGAATTACGTGATGTGGTGAGCCGGTTGCCGAAACACGGTCAGCAAGTGCTAATTGAGGACGGTCCTTTAAAAGACTTACAGGCGATTTATCAGGAACCGGATGGCGAACTGCGTGCCATTCTATTGTTGTCGATCCTGAATCAGGATATCAGTGATAGTTTTGATAATAAAAGTTATCGCTGCATAGCCGGTTAAACAATCCAGCCTTCATACAGCACTGGCCTGAAAAATCAGTGCTGTAGTTTAAACCCAGCCATTTAATAGCCGATATTCTTCCAACACATAGGTATCGGTCATGCCACTGATGAAATCGAGTAACAAGCGCACCCGATAATACCATTCCTGTTCTGCTGGTCGTTGAAAAAATGGATCTGGCGTTTCGGTTGCTTTTTGATAGGCCAGCACATGCCGGCGAGAGAGCCGATGACAGAGTCGCAACGCATGCTGATAACGGTGATGCCCTTCCCCGCTTAGCAATTGGCGGAATATTTGTGCCGGCAATGTCAGTAATTCACTGTAGGTAAGTAACACGCCCCGCATGGCGGCATAACCGGACAATTCGAGACTTTCCACTTCCCGTTGACCGAAGATGGATTGTCGCGCCAGACGTTTCAGTGCATTTAACACATGAATTGCCGGGTGATCGCATTCCAATAGATGCCCGACGAAATGCCCGGCCAGAATATCTTTTTTATGCAGCAGGTAAGATTCGGCGGCCAACTGCACCCAATCGTTGGTCAGCAAATAACGGAAATGAGGGAAAAAACCTTGTTCGTCTTGTAACGCTTCATCGAGCAAAGGCTTTAAATAGTCGCGGGTTTCATCGTCAACCTGCTGGGTCAGAAATTTAATGACCGCATCCAAAGTCAGTAAATTACGATCGACCGCATCATCAACATCCGCGATGCTATATGAAATGTCATCTGCGGCTTCCATGATAAAGACCAGCGGATGGCGAACACCGGCGGGTAATTGCAATACATCGCGGATGCGCTCAATCAGCTGGCGTTCACTAATGAACACGCCGATCTTACCTTCGGTCGCCGTCACCAATTCATCAATAACTCGTGGGTATTTAATGATGCAGGCCAACTGACTTAAGGTTAGATTGAGACGCTGCAGGGAGTGCACTAGACGTAAACTTTGCGCATTCCCATCAAAACTACACAGATCCGGCGCCAACACTTTTTGCCATTGCTCACTGGCGGGGGCGGATATCGCAGAGGCAAAGAGACCATCCAGTTCATCATGCAGCCATTCACGCAGCACAGCTTCACCAAAATGACCAAACGGCGGATTGCCGACATCGTGCAATAAACAGGACATTTCGATCAGATTGGTGACCGCTTGTTCCGCCCAATCGGTGCGGCGCATTTGGCGAATAGCAAAAATGATCTGCCGGCCAGCTTGTTGGACTTCTAATGAATGCGTCAGCCGGCTGCGTACTGAGGCTTTAACATCTAACGGAAAGACCTGAGTTTTTTGCTGCAAACGCCGAACTGGCGCACTTTGCACGATACGGGTTCGATCCAACTCAGTAGCAACCAGCAAAGATTGCGGTTCGACC
The DNA here is from genome assembly GCA_903931645.1 of uncultured Tolumonas sp. Lineage (GTDB taxonomy): Bacteria > Pseudomonadota > Gammaproteobacteria > Enterobacterales > Aeromonadaceae > Tolumonas. The sequence continues at coordinate 591 of CAIZDF010000645.1, read as the reverse complement.
GGATAATAACGTTCAGGCTGGAGCAAGTTCGGATAATGCAGCATAAACCGTTTCCTTCATGTTGGCGGTTATTCCTGATGTTCCTGTACCGGAGAACGTTGCTGCTGCAACCAGTGACGCAGTCGTTCCAAATCACCCTGATATTCAGCACCGATGCTTTCCACCCAATCGTGGATATTCTCCTGCCACGCAGGTAGATCGGGCGATTGTGCTTGTTGGGCCAGCTGATAAATCCGCTTCAGACCAATTGCACCCGCCGCACTTTTAATTTTATGTGCTTCTTCCACTATGCCCTGTTTATCGCGCGCCGTCAGCGCACTGTTCAGAATATCGAGATACTCCGGCATTGACTGCTCAAACAAGTCGATCGCTGAAGCCATCACATCACAACCAACAACACTGGTGAAATCCTGCAGGAAATTAATATCCAGCAAATGTTTTTCCTGTGAGTCAGTCAGCTCTGGCTCTACGGGTAGAGAACAAACGATAAAAATCTCGTTCAAGGTTTTGCGCAGATTATCTAAAGAGAGCGGTTTTCCAATGACCGATTGCATTCCATGCTGCTGATATTGCTGCTGGTTATTAATCAGG
>CAIZDF010000644.1 GCA_903931645.1 uncultured Tolumonas sp. | reverse complement strand
GATTTTAGTTTTTCTGCCAGCGACGATTTACCGCCCCCGACCGGGCCTAACAGATACAGGATCTGTTTCTTCTCTTCCAGCCCTTGAGCCGAATGTTTCAGGTAGGCGACGATCTGTTCGATGGCTTCTTCCATGCCGTAGAAGTCATCTTTGAACGCAGGATAACGTGACAATATGCGGTTAGAAAAAATCCGGCTGAGACGCGGTTCCAGTGCCGTATCGACCATTTCTGGTTCACCAATAGCCAGCAACAGGCGCTCTGCAGCGGAGACATAGCAAGAACGGTCATTACGGCATAGCTCAAGAAATTCCTGAAGTGTGTATTCTTCTTCCCTGGCAGCTTCGTAACGGCGCTGATAATGATCAAAAATACCCATAGCTTCTCCCCCAATACTGAGATGAGTCCCATTAGTAATGGGGCTACATGCATCTGTTTCATTTGTAAGCCTAGACGACATTTTGCCAATGGTGTCAGAAAGTCTTCATAAATCCTGTAGTTGCCGACCATTAAGCAGTGCCATCTGGTACAAAAAAACACATTCCGAATATTCTGTAGCTATTGTTGTGCCACTCCGGCTACTGAATGTCAAAAAATAAACAAACATTTAACGACTAATAGCTATTTACGTAACGAGGAAGAAAACAGGTCAAATAATCTGCTTATTTTTGATAGGAAAAGATAAAAAAAGCCACCGCAGAGGGCGATGGCTTAGGCAATTATGAGGTTTGATTACGATTATGGTGCAATCAAGCGATGTTACATGGCTCCAGATGCCAGATTTGACGGACATAATCCTGGATCGAGCGGTCAGAGTTAAATTTGCCCACTGATGCAGCATTAATGATCGCCATTTTGGCCCAGCCTGCTTTATCACGATACAGTGTGTCTATACGCTTATGCGCTGCATCGTAAGAAGCAAAATCGGCTAGTGTCAGATAAGTGTCGCCCCAATCGAGCAGTGATTTTTTGATCGATTGCAGCTCACCTGGGTGACCTGGCGTGAAGTAGTCCGTGTCCAGCCAATCCAGAGCAGATTTGATTTCTGGGTTCGCATAGTAATAATCCCAAGGGTTATAACCTTGCGCTTTCAGACTCTTCACTTCTTCAACATCTAAACCGAAGATGACACAATTATCTTCGCCGACCTCTTCTGCGATCTCGATGTTAGCACCATCCAACGTACCAATCGTGATGGCACCGTTCATCGCCAGTTTCATGTTACCAGTACCAGACGCTTCATAACCGGCGGTTGAGATCTGTTCAGAAACATCGGCTGCCGGGATCAGTTTTTCTGCCAGACTGACGCGATAGTTCGGCATAAACACGACTTTCAGTTTGCCGTTGATCCGCTGATCAGCATTAATGCGCTCACCAATCTTATTGATGGCATAAATGATGTCTTTGGCCACACGATAACCCGGTGCTGCTTTTGAACCGAAGATGAATACACGTGGGGGCATGTCATATTCAGGGTTCAGCAGCAGACGACGGTAGAGCACTAAAATGTGCAGCAGGTTCAACTGCTGGCGTTTGTACTCATGCAGACGTTTAATTTGAATATCAAAAATAGCCTCGGCACTCACTTCAATTCCGGTTTCTGCCTTAATGACTTTAACCAGTTTTTCTTTATTGTGACGTTTGATATCCATGAATTTTTTCTGGAAAGCCGCATCATCCGCATGTTTGGTCAGCTGTTGCAGTGCATCCAGATTTAATGGCCATTCCGTACCGACTGTTTCGGTAAACAGATTTGCCAGCTCCTGATTACAAGAAAGCAACCAGCGACGAGGGGTGACACCGTTGGTGACGTTGCAGAATTTATCTGGCCATAGGGCATTAAATTCTGGGAACAGATCTTCTTTCACCAGCTTGGAATGGATTTCCGCCACACCATTTACTTTGTGCGAAGTAACGACACAAAGGTTTGCCATGCGCACACGACGTGGGTTGCCTTCGTCAATGATAGAAAGTTTACGTTTCACATCATTGTCACCCGGCCATTTCACTTCGACTTCATTTTTCAGGAAGTAGGCGTTGATTTCATAAATGATTTCAAGATGACGTGGTAATACCTTTTCAAACAGGTAAACCGGCCAGGTTTCCAGCGCTTCCGGTAGCAAGGTATGGTTGGTGTAAGAGAATACTTGCTTACAAGTATTCCATGCCGCTTCCCATTCCAAACCTTCATCGTCGATCAGTTGGCGCATCAGTTCAGGGATGGCGATAGTCGGATGTGTATCGTTCAGCTGTACTGCAATTTGCGCGGCAAAGTCTTTGAAGTCGGTATGCGTGCGTTTGTAACGACGCATAATGTCTTTCAAGGAACAGGCGCAGAAAAAATATTGCTGAACCAGACGCAATTCTTTACCTGCTTCCGTTTCATCATTCGGATAAAGCACTTTGGAAATGGTTTCTGCTTCGGCTTTTTCTTTTTGGGAGTCGAAATAACCACCGTGGTTAAAGACATCCCAATCAAAGAATTCAGAAGCACGTGATTCCCACAAACGCAGAATATTTACGGTCTGAGCACCAAAGCCCACGATCGGAATATCCCAAGGTACACCTTTGATCACGCGGTCTGGGTGCCACACTTTACGGACTTTGCAATCTTCGCCAAATACGGTTTCTACATAGCCGTAGAGTGGAATTTCCTGCACAGATTCCGGGCGGCAAATTTCCCACGGGTTGCCATATTCACGCCATGAATCAGGACGTTCAACCTGACGACCATCGCGGATCTCCTGACGGAATAAGCCATGTTCATAATGCAGGCCATAACCCAGTGCGGGATAACCCTGTGTTGAAAGTGAATCGATAAAACATGCAGCCAAACGACCCAAACCGCGATTACCGAGCGCCATATCCGGTTCTTCTTCGCACAGATCAGTCAATTCCAGACCGAG
>CAIZDF010000643.1 GCA_903931645.1 uncultured Tolumonas sp. | reverse complement strand
CTAGTGACATCACACCCAATTGCAGCATCTTAACTCGTCAACGCGGAGAGAAATGCAAGGGGGAAGGTGAAGCCTGATGAGCAGCCATTGCAAATCGGGCAATGGCGCAGTGATGTGGTATTACAGTTGGCCGGAAAAGGCTTTTTTCTGGATAGAAGAAAACAAATCATCACCGTATTTTTTGGAGTCACACAGCAAGTTAAACTTCTCTTCGAGAGATTTGAATATTAATGAATATTTATTCTGTAACTCAATGGGTGGAATTGGAATACATAGTTTCTCTAAGTTTCCTTTGCTGACCATCCCTTTCATTGAATTAGTAGAGATACTTTGGATCAACTTCTTTCCGAACAAAACCAAAGAGTATATGTATTGTGTTGTAACCCTATCTGATGGAATTAATGCATTTATTTGCTGATTAAATGCCACAGTGCGATTGGTTATAGCCACATTACCAATACATTGTGGACTTCCTGCTATACAAGTGATCAATATGGCGCCTTCAGGCACTATCCGACCTTTGTCTAATCCTTTATGCGATAAATACTCTTCTGCCTCTGTTAAGTAATGATTTGGCGTATTTATGTTGTCAGATTTAATCCATTCCATATGACTACCATAATTATCTTTTTCCGACCGAGGTGGTGTATTTCCTGTGACCACTTGCGAAATTTTATCTATAGGGAAAGTTTCCCACCCCTTCGGATTCATCACGGGGTCGCCGAACATATCCAAAAACACACTACGCAGGAATTCGTCTGCCAGCTCAATGGCTTGCTGGCGCTTTTGGCGAATGGCATCGGCTTTATCGAGAATCGCGGCAATGCGTTTTTGTTCTTCTAGTGGGGGAAGAGGGATGTTTAAAGCCTCAAATTTTGATTTATTTACTATAGCAACTGTCGTTGCAGGTGCCATGGATTCAAGAATAGGCTTTAAAAGCGATAACGCGTAATAACCATATTTTGGATAAACTTTTGATTCATCGAAAGTAACAGAGTTTATTTGTTGATTAGTTCCCAGCTCCCTATCTGCAATGGCAAGTTTTCCTAAGGAACCAATACAACAAACCAATACAGAATTTTTAGGAACAAGTTTAATCTTAGCTGCACCTGCTTCGGTTAAGGTTTGCTTTGAGGATAGAACAGTAGCTGTTACACCTAACTCAGCTGGTGTTATAAACGGAATACTACCACCGAAATATTCAGCTACCTTTGTAGAGGGCGTTTTTCCTGTTGTGACAGTTGCTACGCTTTTTATAGTAACTAAAGGCCAGCTCATAACATCCCTTCCAACGCATTCAAATCTGCCAGAATTTCATTTTCTAACGCTTTCAGTTTACCCAGAATCACTTTAGGGGATTCATAGATTTCTTCTTGATACACAACTTCTTTATAGCGGTTGAGCGACAGCTCATAGTTCTGCGCTTTTAGCTCATCAATCGACACCGTAAAGGCGGACTGCGTTTTATCAGCAAACTCAGCGTCGATGGTGGCAATGTCATTTTTCTCATACAGTGCGGTGTAACGCTTCCACTTGGCAATCGCGTCGGGAATATCGTTGTCGCTGATGGGGTTACGTTTATCATCGAGCGAATAGCCATCGGCTTTCATGTCATACATGAATACGCGGTCAGTACTGCCGCCTTTGGTGAAAATCAGAATACCGGTTGATACGCCTGCATAAGGCTTAAACACCCCACTGGGCAGTGAGATCATTGCTTCCAACTGGTTATTTTCAATCAGCTCTTTACGCAGGTCTTTATGCGCCGATGAGCTGCCAAACAGCACGCCATCGGGCACGATAGTCGCGCTACGGCCACCGAGTTTCAGCATGCGTAAAATCAGCGCCACGAACAGCAATTCGGTTTTCTTGGTTTTCACCGTTTTCAGCACATGCGGGTTCACCGCCGACTCATCGAGGCTGCCTTTAAATGGTGGGTTGGCCAAAATTTTATCGAAGTAGTTCTCTTCCTGCGGCTTGCCCACAAACGATTTGTTCAGGCTGTCTTGATAGGTGATATGTGCATTGCTAACGCCATGCAACATCATGTTCATGGCAGAAACACGCAGCATGGTGCTGTCGAAATCGAGGCCCCAGAACATCTCCTTATTAATGTGCTCGGAATAAGGTGCGAGTAAATCGCCCGAATAGACGGGGTTGCCATCTTCATCTTGATAGATGGATTCAGGGCTGGAGTGTTTACGGGTTAAATATTCCATGGTGCGCGACAAGAAACCTGCCGTGCCGCATGCAGGGTCGCAGACAGTTTCAGTGGGTTGCACGTCGATCATCTCAATCATCATATCGATGATATGGCGTGGCGTTCTGAACTGGCCGTTAATGCCTGCTGATGAGAGCTTACTCAGCAGATATTCGTAGATATCGCCCTTCACATCGCTTTTATCGAGCGGCAGTTTATCGACCATCTCGACGGCGGCGGTGATCACCGCTTCACTGCGAATCTGTAAATCAGCGGTTGCCATAAACTGCGCAATATCTGAACCAGACAATTCCACATTGGCAAAATAGGGAAACACCTTGTCGCGCAAATGCGGTAATAGCTCTTGCCCCGACATGTTTTTGTAATTCTGCCAGCGCAATAATTGGCCTTCTGACGACTCAGGAAACAGACGGGTAAACGGGCGATTGGTGCGCTGCGCTTTTTTCTCAGCTTGCGTCTCTTGAATATCGAGCATGCGCGAAAACATCAGGTAACTGATTTGCTCGATCACCACCAGCGGGTTAGTGACACCACCCGTCCAAACTTTTTCCCACAGGTTATCGATGTCGTTACGAAGTTGACCAGTTAACATAGTGTTCTCTTAAAGAAAGTGCTGCTGCAATGTTGCCGATTATACCGAGCAAAACGGAGTTCGTAAGTTTACAAACACCGTTCGCTCAGGGTTTTATCAATAGGCGGGTGATGAGCTTATCAGCGGATTATTCGGCAACAAGAACGGCTGCATAAGCTGTGTCAGTTGCTCGATGTGTGTTTCGTCAAAAATCTCAAGGCCATTGCCATTGGAAATGCGCTCAAACGGGCCTTCGTAGAGTTCAGCCAATTGAATACGGCCATGACGGGCGATAAAGATTTTTAACTGATTCAGATATTGTGTCTGCTGATAAGTGAGTTGCGATTGTTGCAAAAACGCGGTGAAGCAGTGATCCACCTCTTTGGCATCTAAGCCGACCAACTGGCACAAGGTAATATTCAATTGTTGTGGTGAGCGACCATAAAATTCGTTTAATACACGCGGATCAACGCCCGGATATTGCGTCAGCACGGTAGATGTCAGTGAGGTCAGCTCGTCTTCTGTCACCGGCACGTTTTTATAGATCTTCTGCAATACAGGGTTTTTCTCCAGCATCGCATCTAAGATCTCTTTCAGACGTTTACGATAGACAAACGCATCGTTCGAGTTCAGGGTAACAGTGCGTTCATTCACTTGCACACCATCATCAACGGTCGAGGTCGCAGGCGTGGTGTAGCTTGGCCCAATGCTGCGTTTTTTAAACTTCATAATGGCACGCAACTCAAGCCGCGTTTGTTCTAATCGCGCGACCGACAAATGGGCCCAATAATCATGGCTTTGCACGGCATCTAACTCATCACCTTTCAGACGCACTTCATTAATAGTCACCGCTAAATTTTGCACCGCTGCAATCAGCTCGGCTTTCAGGTTTTCGAGCTCACTGCTCGCCAGTAAATGTGCAGTTTGTAATTCGGCAATCAGGCGATCAAAAAGCGATGCATCGATATCTTTCAAGGGGCGAGAGCCCATCAGCGGCGCAATCGTTTTCTCAAGTGCATGCCGTGTTGAGGCCGCCATCTGGCTGAGCATGTCGCTTTCTTGCAGCAATTTCACCAACCGCAATTCGCGACGCACCGCAATCGCGTCTTCGGGCAAATCACAGATATCCGCTTTTAATAACGCGACGGCCAGCTCAAACGCGTTCACCGACGCTTTTTTCATGGCACTGTCAGCTAACGCGAGGCGCGCGTCAAACACGGTTTGCAACAGCGAACGGCTTGCCACCACGTCTGCTTCGGTATATTCCTCATCGAAATATTGGAAGTTGCCGTAATGGTCAAAAATCAAAAACTCTTCTTTATCTTTACCTGGCCCAAACAGGTTTTCGCATAACCGTGTGCCACGGCCAATCATCTGCCAGAATTTTGTG
>CAIZDF010000642.1 GCA_903931645.1 uncultured Tolumonas sp. | reverse complement strand
TTTCCCTGCTGCTGCGACCGAACATTATCATACGGTGGCTGGCTGGTTACTGGAGTGGTTACAACGCCTGCCAACGATTGATGAAGTGATTGAATATGAAGGCTGGCAAATTACCGTGACGGACATTCGAGCACACCGTATTGAGTCGGTCTGGCTCACGCGTCAACCAACAGAATAAAAACAGCAAACTTGGAATAATGATGATGCAACTAATGCAACACTGGCAACAAGCCAGTCAATATCTGGCCGATTGGCGTGATAGTTTGCTGGCAGCTGAAACATCTCTGCAGCAGCACGACAAAGCTTATAGCTGGCGGGCATGGTTACTGCCTACGTTATTGGCGTTATTGTTCGCCCTGCAAAACCCACTGTTATTCGGTATGGCGCCGGCTTACGATGCCTCATTGTTTGCAACAATGGGGAAAATGTGGGCTGACGGTGGCGTGATATACCGCGATATGATCGATATTAAAGGGCCGGTAATTTTTCTGTTGGATGCGGTGGGGTATGCCATCGGCGGTTTCCAGGGCATCTGGTTGCTGGAAACGGTACTGCTGATCTGGGGGCTGAATGCACTCTATCGCACGTTGGCTTTATGGGGCATTGCACCGTTAAGTCGTTTGACCGGTATGTTGGCGTGGATGTTTCTGTACGCCTACCGCTATTACTACGGCAACATGACGGAAGACTACACGTTCTGCTTTAGTCTGATCGCCCAATATAATTTTGTCCGTATGTTATTAGCGACACAATTCCGCTGGCAAGATGCAGTGATCCCGGCCGTGACGTTTGGTTTGATTGCCATGTTACGTATGAATAATGCGGCCATGTGGTGCGGTTATTATCTGGCGCTGTTTGTTTACTGGGCATGGCAGCGCCGCTGGTTGGATGCACTCAAACTGACCATCAGTGGTGTGGCGGGCTTGCTGTGTGTAACCTTGCCTCTGCTGGCTTATTTTGTCTGGCATGGCGTGTTAGCTGATTTCTGGTTTTACTCGTTTGGCATTTTCTTTGGTAACAGCTACGGTAACGGCCACTCCTTGATGGTTGGCTTTTTGGGGTTAGCGAGAACGGGTCTGTTGATTTTGTTACCTGTCTTTATTGGCTTGGTATGGCAGCAACTGCATCAGCTGGAAAATAAGCGTCCGTGGGGCGCTCTATTAGGCATGCAATTGAGCGGTATTGTGCTGGGCATTGTGGCTAACTCAGTGTCGGGTCATACCTACGAGCACTATGAGATCTTATTTTTCAGCTTTGCCATATTACTGTTACCGATAGTTATTCAGGCTGCTCGCACTGGTGGTTTGGCGGGCCAGATTGGTTGTCGTCACATGCAACGAGCCGGCTGTGTGACTTTGCTGATCTTGTTGGGTTATTTGCTGGCGCAACACATTATCTTTACTTGGTCACGATTTGAGTCACCCATTCCTAAGTTGACTCATGAGCTATTGGTGAGTTTCGTCGCAGGTAGCATCGCAGCGATCTTGCTGGTGGGCGCGTGGTTTATCAGCCGTAGCCGTCAGTTATATTTACCGGCTATGTCGTTGTTAGTTGTACTGGCTGTCTTGATGGTGGCATTGCCAATTGGGCGTGGATTAACGAAAGGCCGTCCGTTTGATGATGTATCTGCACAAATGGTCGATTATGTGCGCCAGAACTCCGGTTATAACGATCTGTTGTGGGTGGATGGTGTGATCCCACAATATTATGTTTGGA
>CAIZDF010000641.1 GCA_903931645.1 uncultured Tolumonas sp. | reverse complement strand
CTAGTGCAAAATTGCACCAGGGTAGATCGGATGAACTGGCGGGCAAAAAAGTTGGTGTATGCGGCAGATCTGTCTCCAAGGCCAACGAGATTAAAGTAGCTTCACCAGATATTTTCCATCAATTATTTATAGGGGAGCTTACACTCGCCCAAGCACAAAGAAGGATTAAACCTCAAGCAGAGTCTCCATCTCCATGTCAATCATCATCCCCATCTCATTCAACCAAGGGTTCTTGGCTCAAACCGTTGAAAGAAATTATAAAATTAGTGCCAGATACTTCTAAGGAGCAGCTTTATAAAATCTTGCAAGAAAACCCAATTCTCAAGAAAGCTCTCGAAAGTTCCGCTGAGAGTGAAAGCGGGAATGGGGATGAAAAGGCAGAATGAATTCTTTAAATCTTATATTGCGGCAGACTGACACCCCCGCATCGGCAGAAGCCGATGTGGAGGGGTTGAACTCCCTAAAGGCTTTGCGTACATTTGCCGGACTTCCGCTGACTGATGATGCCGTTTATCGCATAAGCGTCACGCCGCCGATTTTGTTGACTGCCCCGGTAGAACTGACCATGGCGATGATTGTGGCTCGCTTCCGCTGGATTTGTTCTGATTGCTGGAAAGCGGAGTTTTCGCTTTCAAGTCATACTCTGCTCAAGCTGGTCGAAGAACTCGACATGCTGCCCAAACGCCTTGGGTTTTACCATCGCGAAGTCTTGCGGCGGGAGTGCTCGATGCTGGTGTCAAAAAAACTGGATGAAATCACTCCGCTATGGCAACTGATCGTTCCGATTCAGCGCTGGCGGACCAATCTTTTGCATTTGAATTGCCCGATGCTCGGGACGGCATTGCTGTTAGCGCTGATGCACAGGCTTATCCTGGCGGAAAAGAGTTTGTCAGCAGCCGACTGGACGCCCCTGATTATGACGGTTGCGCTCGCACCCGTAGACCAACTGGCCATAGCGGTTAATGACGCAGTGCTGGCGATAATCAAAAAGAGTAAAAAGGAATAGTGTATGGCAATGCTGGAAAAATTAACCTTACGCACTCATAAAACTATTCATCGTGATAGCTCTTGGGAACATTCTGCAATGCAATGTGCAAAAGTTGAACGTGATATGCGCAATGCTGCTCACTCATTTGATCTTCGCAAGTGGTTAAAGTGCGGCTTCGATAATTTGGGTAATCCCGTTCTTTGCAATGGCCAAATATTGATGCGCCCTGACGTGCCTTTTATGTCGCGGCCACTTAACTCTTGGTCATTTGCTTCTGATTTGCAACCCACGAGCAGTCCACAACTTACACTGAACACTCTTTTCGGGAAAGTAATAAATAATGCACCTGGCTTGCAAGCAATGTTTTTGTTGCTTCGACTGTCTCACATTAATAATATTGGTGATTTAAATGACACAATTTCAGGGGCTTTCAGCCAGGAAGATATTGCATATGGCGCTTTTCTTGGACGAGCGCGTGGCATTGCCGGAGAGTGGAATGCAACAACGGCCCCTGATGACGGGGCATGGGTGCTTGTTCCGCTTGCCGGCAAAATGCTTCCTGATACTACAGTGAACGTCATACCAGTTTATGATATTGATGGCGTACTTGCTTATATGCTGGAAATCGTTATTTTATCTTACGACAGCTACGCGGTATTGCCGGTGGCTTATTATCAAAACAGTTTTTACCATGTTCCGCTGCGGCTTTATATACCGCCCCGCCCTCCGTATACATTGCTGAATGCTCATTTACTTGCCGATTACCCGAATGCGACAGTCGTTTTAACAGATGACATTATCCTTGCCTTGGCTAACAAACCATCTGCAGACATGATCTATTTAGCGAATCCTGGGG
>CAIZDF010000640.1 GCA_903931645.1 uncultured Tolumonas sp. | reverse complement strand
GTCGCAACCATTTCATCGATGAGTCGAGCACCTGTCGCAAGTTGAGTCGACAGCCCTACAACTTCAAATTATGGGGCCACGAAGTGGTCCCACATTAATTTTTTGTTATGTTTATGATTCTGCCTGAGATGCCACCATCAGTGATAGAGCATAAAACGAGACATGCATCAGAATCATTCGCTGAAATACATACTTTGCCGTCAGTGTCCCATGCTCGACTGTTGCCATGCGATAACCAGCCACCTGTCTCACCAATATAGTTGCTCATAACAATGTTTAATTTGTGTTCAATGGCTTTGCGTCTCAGGATCTCACTGTCATGAGCAAAGCCATTTTTAGAGATCAGCACACTCGATAAATATATATCTGCATGGTCTTCATTTGCATCAAGCCAATGCTGTGAATTCGTAAAATCAGCACATATGCCTAAGAACATCTTTCTCTGCTTGAACTCAAAACTATAATTTTCGGAACCAGCAGACATAAATTTGTCTTCACCTGGGTGCAGATCTTGTTTTCGATAAAAATCAGTTTGCCCCGATGGAAATGAAACCAATGCACCGATGTATGGTTTATCAGTGTCACTTATCAATGGGATGCCGGAGATAATAACCACATTATTATTAATAGCAGCATTCGATAAATCAGTAATGATCGATGATGTACCATCTATCGCCAGTTTTGATGCTAATTCTAATTCATAGCCAGTCAATGATAGCTCAGGAAAAATGACTATATCAGCGCCAGACTCAGCAGATAATTTAATATGTTTTACATGGTTATTAAGATTTTTTTTGATATCACCTTTAATTGAATGATATTGAACTAAGCTGAAGATGATTTTTCATTGTTCACAGAGATATCCTTAATAAACATAATAATTTATTAGACGGACAAATTCCGTATAAGCCTCTATTTTCTGCGCTTTTACGGAAACGTGAATAGGCATAGCTACCGCCTTTGAACTCAATCAACAGAGGGGTTTGATAGAGTCATGGTGTCAGATGTACCAGAAAATTGAAAGATTCATTTGCAACTTTATTCTTGATTGTTAGCTTATATTGTTCTGCAACAACTATGACCTGAAGAAACGGATAACCATTAGTTTTTCATCTACAGTACATCATCACTGATGACATACATTAGCTGTGTTTGGTCAACAGATGCCGAATGGAATGAGAGAGATTGTTGATGCTAGCTAAGAATGGGGCAATTCTGTGTCAGCCAAATCTTGTTGACAAGATTAAGCTGTTTTAGGACAGCAAGTTGCTTGAATCAACTGTCTAAGAAGATAGATATCTGTTTTCTTCATTTTTATGATAGATTTTACTTGATGAGCGGTCATAACACCTTGGAGCCAACCCTTCAATATTTCGCATTTTTTATAAATCCCTACATTACCGGACTCACCCTTCAATTCTCAAACCTGTTTCAAAAATTATTCTCTAGTGTTAACAAAGTGCGACGTTACCTAGTAAGAAAAGCGATCACTAAATGAGCATCTAGATATCTGTTGGCTTCACATTCAATCAGTTATATGCAATATTTAGGCACACTTCAGTCCCCGTAGCTCATCAGGATAGAGCGGCTCCCTCCTAAGGAGCAGGTGGTGCGTTCGAGTCGCGCCGGGGACGCCATCTTTTCCCTTACCACTTTACTCTGTTAGATTCTGCCCTAGTTTAGTTTATATTTGGTATCTTGTGTTACACCCCATTCTTTTGATTTAGGCTTTAGAGGACTACATACAGTTCTCTCTTCCGCCTGAAACCCGCCACCCCAATTCATTTTTAAACATCCATAAATGAAAAATTGTGGCATTTTTATTGCTGAACACGGATTTGCCCAATAGAAATAAAATAAAATTTTTATTTCTATTATTTTTCATTATGTTAGATTGATAAATAATGCGCCTCCTAAGCGTAAGATCCAGGTTCGAGTCCTGGTGGGGACACCACTGTTATGCCCGTTCATCACTCTAGTTCCGCCAAATCATTCACCTGAATATTGCCAGCGGCATATTGCGATAATGGCCGAATCACCGCATTTTCCGGATACACCTTTTTCACTTCCATCAGACCAGATGCTTCGTTACGTAGTGGATGTTCTTGCCCATAACTATCGGTAAAATCGGCTTTATGCAGAATACGGAAACGGTCGCCTACTTTCAGGCCGTTATTTTTGCCAAGGTTAATATGATAATCGAGACCTTCCACGCGGATGATCCGGGCGGTAGGGCGTTCACATTGCAAACGGCCTTTTAGTTCATCCGTTACGCGGTTTAGCGTCGCAGTCACTTCCATACCGTAAGAGGATTGCCAGAAATCTTGACTGATCGGGTCAACAATAGCTTCTCGATCAAATGTCCATTGTGCCTGAGTTTGATAAAAAGGCTGGTCCAGCAATTGCCCAGTTAAACCGTCGTAGATATACAGCTGCAAGGTAAAATGGCGTAATGGGTTTTTATACCATGTTCCCGGAAAAACATTGTCGAGAATACCTTGGTCTGGTTTCTGCAACGAGGCATCTACGATGCTGCCAAAAATGAGATATTGGCTGTCAGTCTGCACGGCTAAGCTTTGGATCTGCTGCGCAAACGTGCTGTCACCTTGATGTAATTTGCCGGGGTCTACCCCCAGATTATTATCTAACCAGCTGTGAGTGACAAAAACCTGACGCTGTTGCCCTAAGCGGTCGAACAATGCGCGTGTTACGGCGCGATCCAATTGATAGATTTGGCCATAACGACCATCATCTTTGTGTTGCCAGTTAAACCGGATCAGTGAAATGTCTTTGGCATATAAGCCACCCGCACAACCAGAACGATCGG
>CAIZDF010000639.1 GCA_903931645.1 uncultured Tolumonas sp. | reverse complement strand
TGCAGCAGGCAAAGCAGGGGCTGAAAATCAGCCAAAAAATTAACATTGGTTTTATTGTCGCGCTCATTCTCGCAATGGGTAGTATTTACCTCGTGGTAGAGCAAAAAATAAAGCCTGATCTCATTGCGCAACGTCAACAGCAAATCACCATTAGCCAGCAAGGCATGGTGTCATTGTTAGCAGCTAAGTTAACCGATATTCAATTATTAACCAGCACGCTGGCTTCTGCGGGTAGTGATTTACCGAAAGATGAAATACTGTTTAAGCAGGTCTTTCCGCCCATTATTGATAATCAGGGCAATAAAGCGATTGCTGGTGGTGGTATATGGCCTGAGCCGCAACAATTCACGCAGGGCATTGATCGTCGCAGCTTTTTCTGGGGCAGAACCAATGGTGCGTTGCAATATGTAGATGATTACAACAAACCTGATGGCAATGGCTATCACAACGAAAGCTGGTATCAGGTTGGCCGTCAAGGGCAACCGGGGAAATGCAGTTGGTCAGAAGCTTATACAGATCCATTTACCAAAACGCCGATGATCACCTGTACGGTGCCGATGCAAAATCAAGGCAAGTTCAGTGGTGTTGCGACCATTGATATGATGTTGGATGGTGTGACTGCGCTATTGGAACAATATGGTCACGAAAACGGTGGTTACGCTTTTGCACTCGATCAGGCTGGGCAGGTGATTAGCTTTCCTGATCCCCGCGTTAAGGTAAAAGCTGATGGTGCTATGGTGAAACAAAGTGAATTGGCCGCGTTGTTGCCGAAATTTGCGCCAGCTGCCGAGCGTTTATCTTCCGTATCGACCAAAGGCGAAATGGTCGATTTGGCTGATGACGACATATTAAAAGGCCCGGTTCATGTCGATCTGATTAAGTTACCGCAAACGAATTGGGTGATTGGCCTGGTTGTCCCGAAAGGACACATGACGGCAGTGGCTAACGACATGGGATTATTCCTGATGTTGAGTGTCGGTGCTTCGTTACTGTTGATGTTATCTATCGGGTTTGTCTTTTTCCGTAGTTTGTTGGGGCAAATTAAGCAGACGACACATCAGATCCAGAATTTGTCTTCTGGCCGAGCAGACAGTAATGAAGTCTTGTCAGTGTTGCGTTATGACGAAGTGGGTGAACTGAGGCAGTCCGTTAACAGCTATGGCGATAAGCTGAAAGGTATGCTGCAGCAGATCCATGCTGAATCCGGCACCTTGCTGGTTGAGGCGACTGGCTTAAATCAGTTTAGTAATCAATTCCTACAAAAAGCGCAGAGCTTGCGTGATGAAAACACCATGCTGGCGACCGGTGCGCATGAAATGGGTGCAACCTCGCAGGAAGTTGCTCGCCATGCTAATGAAACGCGAGAAACGGTCGAGCTGATCCATAAAGACATTCGCCACAGCAGTGATGAAATGGCGGCGGTCATTGCGGCCATGCAAAAATTGACCGATGTGATCATGCATGCGCAAAAAACCATTGTGCAGTTAGATCAAGACAGTGGCCGGGTGAACAGTATGTTGAATGTGATCCGCGACATTTCCGATCAAACCAACTTGCTGGCGCTTAATGCAGCGATTGAGGCTGCCCGTGCTGGTGAATCGGGTCGTGGTTTTGCTGTCGTGGCTGATGAAGTGCGTAATCTGGCGGCGAAAAGTCAAAGCTCGGCAGTTGAAATTGAACAAGTGTTAGCTCGCTTACAAAGTGCGTCGCGTGAGTCAGTTTCTTCAATGGAACTAGGGCAGCAAGAAACACTGAAAGCGGTTAATACGGCGCAGCTTACCTATCAGCATTTACAAAATGTCGTTGAAGCGTTTGGTCAGATAGCAGAACGAGCGACCCAGATTGCAGTAGCTGCGGAAGAGCAAGAACGGGTAACGCATGAAATGAATGAACAGGTGTCTCGTTTAAATAGCTTGACTGACAGTAACGCTGATGACTCTGCACATCTTCATCAGATGAGTGATGCTATTGCTCAGGTAGCAAAACGTCTGAACACACTAAAATAATGTGGGCTGTTTGCTAAGACTAAAAAGTAGCTGGAAAAGTAAAAGGGGCGCTCGATGAAGCGCCCCTTTGGTATTTCATGTATCGATATAAATTGGCGAATTAAGCCAGATCCACTTCTTCCTGCAGATTGTTTTCATGCAAGTCAGCATCTTCCGCCATGCATGCTGCCGCCGTAAACAGTACGTCAGTGGAGCTGTTCAACGCTGTTTCTGATGAATCTTGTAATACACCGATGATGAAACCAACTGCCACAACTTGCATCGCGACATCGTTACTGATGCCAAACAAGCTACAAGCCAGCGGGATCAACAACAGTGAACCACCTGCCACACCCGATGCACCACAGGCACTGATGGTCGCCACCACGCTCAGTAAGACTGCAGTAGCGATATCAACATGGATGCCCAGCGTGTGCACGGCAGCCATACTCAGCACGGTAATAGTGATCGCGGCACCGGCCATATTGATGGTCGCACCCAATGGAATTGAAACGGCGTAAGTTTCTTCAGGCAGACGCAGTTTTTCACACAGCGCCATATTAACTGGAATATTGGCGGCAGAGCTGCGGGTGAAGAAAGCGGTCACGCCACTTTCTTTTAAGCACATGAACACCAGCGGAAACGGGTTACGCTTTATTTTCCAGAATACAATCAATGGATTCACGACTAAAGCCACAAATACCATACAGCCGATCAGCACGGCCAGCAGATGAGCATAACCTAACAGCGCGCTGAAGCCGGTTTCGGCAAACGTAGAAGCAACCAGACCCATGATGCCCAACGGTGCGCAACGGATCACGCCACGAACAATTGAAGAAACTGCATTCGACAGATCAGTAATCACGGTTTTGGTGGTTTCACCGGCATGGCGCAGCGACAGACCGAGCGCAATGGCCCAGGCCAGAATACCGATGTAGTTACCTTCCAGCAGCGCTTTCACCGGATTCGCGACCACACTGAATAACAGGGTGTTTAATACTTCGGTAATGCCGCCTGGCGGTACGATATCCGCATTTTGTGTACTGAGATGTAACACGGATGGAAAGGCAAAACTGGCAACGACGGCAACAGCGGCAGCACAGAAGGTACCAAACAGATACAAAATCAACAGGGGGCGGATACTGGTTTTCTGGCCCTGTTTATGTCCGGCAATCGAGTCGGTCACCAGCAGCAAGACCAATACTGGGGCTACTGCTTTCAAGGCTCCAACAAACAAGGTTCCCATCAGACCCGCTGTTTTCGCGGCGGAAGGAACAAAGTTAGCCAGTAAAATACCAGCAATCATACCAATCAGGATCTGAGTGACCAGACTGGTATTGCTAATGAGTCGAACAAATAATGGGGGTGTTTGGCGCATAAAAAATCCCTGGCACTGATAGTGGGTAAATCATTAACTCCTGTAAACCGGTGGTAGTTGATTGCGCTGTTATAAACCTAACACGCACAATAATGCAGCAGTCGATTCATGTTCTGATCGAGCTTTTTGCTACAATAACCATTCGGAGTAGTGGAAATATCCCATTCATTGCTGCATTTTGCTACTAAAAAGGGCAAAAAATGCCAAAAACGCCAGAATATTGCGCGCAAAAGTGGTGCATTGCGGATTATTTGAGATAAGAGCGCAATACTTTAATCAGTTCTTCTGTGGCTTCAGGTTCTTCCTGTTCCAGTAACGGTTGCATGTGTTCCCGGATATGCCCTTCAATCACAGTCGACATTAACCCATTAATGGCACCCCGGATCGCGGTGATCTGTTGCAGGATCGGATAACAACCTGTCTCTTCGTCGAGGGCGCGTTCCAGTGCTTCCAATTGTCCTTTCAATCGGCGAACTCGGTTCAATAGTGGCTTCTTATGCTTCAGCGTGTGGCTCATTAAAGATCCTTGTTTATACTGGGGGGGAGTATATACTTAATAATAACTCTCAATATCAACTCTGTTGTAGCACAGACTTATTCAGTCAGCGAGGATTGTATGTCAAGCGTTAAGGAAATGATGCAGTGCTGTCAGGCAGCCGCTTTTCAACGACCACAGCAAGGGGCCGAACAGCGCATTCGCTGGGTGGTCATGCTGACTATTGTGATGATGGTGGTTGAGATTTTTGCTGGCTGGTTATTCCATTCTATGGCGTTACTGGCGGATGGCTGGCATATGAGTACACATGCACTGGCGCTGGGTATTTCCCTGCTGGCTTATGCATTGTCGCGTCGTTTGGCGGGTGATCATCGTTTAGCGTTTGGTACTTGGAAAATCGAAGTGCTGGGTGCTTATACCAGCGCGTTAATTTTAGCTGTCGTGGCTTTTTCCATGATCGCGGAATCGGTTTCCCGTTTAAGTAACCCAGGCCATATCAATTATATTGAATCCATAATGGTTGCCGTAGTTGGGTTAGCGGTGAACTTGTTTAGTGCCTGGTTATTGGGTGATGAACATCATCATGGTATTGGACATGGCCATTCGCATGATCATCATGCTGACGACCACGAACACGACCACGACCACGACCACGACCACGACCACGACCACGACCACGACCACGACCACGACCACGACCAGCATGGTCATCACGATCTGAATAAAAAAGC
>CAIZDF010000638.1 GCA_903931645.1 uncultured Tolumonas sp. | reverse complement strand
CTTAGAAGTTACCTGAAGCACCGTCGTTTCCCAATGCTTACCCGTGCCAGGGATGCTTTTGAAGCGATGCTCAAATCCCTTAAGCTTGGAAATATGGCAAGGCTATCTGGCAACGCAAATGGCTGATTATTGCCACGACACTGTTGAGTGCGGTGATCGCCATTGTGGTGGCATTGCAATTGCCGAATATTTATACCTCGACAGCAACACTGGCGCCATCAGAAGAACAACAGGGCGGCGGGCTTTCTGCACTGGCCAGTCAGTTTGGTGGTCTGGCTTCGTTAGCTGGTGTTAGTCTTGGCGGTGGTGGTGCTGCCGATAAAACCGAGGTCGCCGTAGAAATAGCCGGTTCCCGACAGTTTATGACGCGATTTGTGCGTGAGCATAAACTGGAAGTATCGCTTATGGCGGTAACCGGTATGGATAAAACGACAAACGAGCTGATTATTGATGCAGATATGTATGATTCTGCAAATCAACGCTGGATCAGAGATGTGCCCAAAGGCAAATCTGTTGCGCCAACCGACTGGGAGCTTTATAAAGAAATCAGCAAAATTATCACTGTTGTTCAGGATAAAAAAAGCAGTTTCGTTACGGTAACGGCCGATTATTATTCACCATCAATAGCAAAACAGTGGGTTGACTGGTTTGTTGCCGATTTAAACAATTATATGAAAAATCGGGATCAAATAGATTCAAAACGTAATATTGAATATCTGAAAAAACAACTGGAAAAAACCGCAGTGGCTGATATGCAATCGGTATTTTATCAGTTGATTGAGCAGCAAACAAAAACACTGATGCTGTCTGAAGTAAACCCGGAATATGTGTTTAAAACACTAGACCCGGCCGTTGTTGCTGAAGAGAAGACTAAGCCCAAACGAGCACTTATTGTTGCTTTAGGTGGGGTGTTAGGTGGTATGTTAGGTGTGCTGCTGGCCTTAATTCAACATGCCGTGGCACGCCGTCGCGCCAGTTTACCGGCGCAATAGCCGAAGGGCGAAATATGGCTGCAGAAGTAGCGGTGTTTCAACCTGTTGTACTTTCCAAATCATAAAGAGGAAATGTAAATGAATAAAATGTTAATTGCATTGACCGCAGCTCTTGCATTGTCAACCAGCGCGTTTGCAGCGGAAGAAGTTGCTGGCGCAGCTGGTACTGGTGGTACTGGTGCCGCGGGTACTGGCACTGCAGCAGCAGGTGCTGGCACTGGTGTTGCTGCTGGTACAGGTGTTGCTGCAACTGGTTTGGCTGTGGGCACTACAACACTAGTTGTTGCTGGTGTTGCTGCTACTGCGGTGGCAGTTGCTGTTGCAGCTAACAACAGTGGTGACGGCACTACTGGCACTGGTACCAGCACAACTACTGCAACACAGTAATCTTAAAGGCCATTCCGATGGCCTTTTTATGACTCTTTAGTTTTTTGAAACGGGGAACGTCCATGACAAAAAATGGATTACGGGTATCAGGTGTTTGCTTGATGTTGTTGTTATCTGGTTGTGCGCAGCATGTCAGAATGGTCGGTGACACGGCCAGACTCGCTATTTTCGGGCAACCTGATATACAGATCCCGCCTCAAAAAGTTGCAGAGCTTCCATACGCGTCAGCATATCTCAAGGTTGGTCATGCACCACGGGCATTTGTTATTCTGGGCATGGCAGAGCAAGGTGATCTGAAATGGTTTTCCGCGGATAAAAACATGGTGGTTACCCGCGCAGGCCGCTTAATTAAAACGGCTGGATTTGGCGAAGATATCCGCTACCACGACAATCTGGATCATGATCCGCTGGCATCCGGCTTGTTAAAAACAACGACGCCACTGAAATGGCAGCATCGGGTCGAATGGTCGCAGGTTTATCGTGGTGGATATGAACTGGTGTCTGAATTTCAGGCCAAAGGTGCTGAGACAGTCGTTATTCTTGACAAACAACGCACATTACAACGCTTTGATGAAACGGTAACAGTCTCCGCCCTGAATGTCAGTTATATCAATCAATTCTGGCTTGATCCAGTGAGTGGTAAGGTAGTGCAGAGCCATCAGTATATGGGGCCCAATCTGGCACTGGTTCAGTTTACCCTGTTAAAACCCTACGCGGAATAAGAGGTGTACATGTTTCATCTGAACCGGATTATCGCATTGATCCTATTCGTTGGCGCGTCTGCACAGGCTGCAGAGCTGACAGTGATTTATCAGCACCAAAGCATACCATCGATCAAATTGGCCGATGGTGCACGGTTAGATCAGTTTTATGCCAGATCCAATATGCCTGACGATATCGACTGGAATACGGCATTAATCACCAGCCCGGCAGCACAACAGCATTTTGAATTGCAATCTCAGGCTTTGAAACGCAAGTTAGATCGACTTGAAAATCACTGGCTGCGTCAGGGGGAATCAGGTCTGGCTCAATCAGTGCGGCAACTGAAACATGAGCTTTTCCAGTTTCCTGTCGCTGGCCGAATTAAAGCAGAACTCGATCCGGACATGATCCGGCTACGGGCAGAATTAAACCGTCCGTTGATCGGCTCTTATTCTCTCTATATGGCACCACATCATGCCTCTCTTTACTTGTTGGGTTTAATGAATAGTAAACCAGTCGTTGTACTGCAATCTGGCTGGTCGATCGAACAATATGTGGATACCGGTCGTTTGTCCGGCGCCGATAATAGTGTCGGTTATTTGATCGAAGCGAATGGTCAGTGGCAGACTGTGCCACTGGCATTATGGAACAAAAAACATATCGAACCCGCCCCGGGAGCAACACTATTCATCGGTTTTGAGCCATCATTATTACCCGATGAGATGGCTGAATTAAATGAACTGATTGCAGATTATATAGCTAACAGGATCCCTCAATAATGACGACGAAAATACACTTCAGATTGTGCTGCGTGTCGATCGCCGTCAGTGCTGCGATTAGCGGGCAAGCCATTGCTGCCGAAGCAACCAACGTTAATACCAGCTATGATCTTCCGGGCGTATCACAGACTGATTTTGGTGGTGTGGGTTTATTACAAATGCCTACCGCCAGAATGGCCCGCAGTGGTGAATTTAGTGCCAGTTATCGTGATAATGAAGAATATCGTCGCTATGCCGTTTCATTACAATTAATAGACTGGCTGGAAACCACCATCCGCTATACCGATGTGCGCACCCGGCCTTATAGCCCGTATACCAGTTTCAGTGGCGATCAAACATATAAAGATAAAGCATTCGATCTTAAAGCGCGCTTATGGCAGGAAAGTTACTGGTTGCCGCAGGTGTCAGTCGGTATGCGCGATATTGCCGGCACAGGGTTATTTGACAGCGAATATCTGGCAGCCAATAAGCGTGTTGGGCCATTTGATTTCACGCTGGGCATGGGCTGGGGCAATATGGCCGAAAGTGGCAATATTAAAAACCCAGCCTGCTCATTTGCCGATGGTTTTTGCCAGCGAACAACGAATAATGAAACGGGTCAGTTTGAAGTTGGCAATTTCTTCCATGGCCCAGCTGCTTTATATGGCGGTGTCGAATATCAAACGCCATGGAACCCATTGCGCCTGAAACTGGAATATGATGGCAATGATTACAGTCATGAAACGGCGGGGGTTATAAAACAAAAATCGCCATTTAATGTGGGCTTCGTCTATCGGGCTACTGAGCTTCTTGATACCACATTAAGCTATCAGCGCGGGAACACCCTGATGTGGGGCTTTACACTGCGGACTAATTTTAATGATCTGAGGCCATCTCATCTTAATGTAGAGCGTCCGGCATATGCACCGGAACCAGTAACCGATATCAGTAAAGTGAATTGGCAGACAGTCGCGCATGAATTAGATGACAAAGCAGGTTACCAGAAGGCAAATATTCATGTTGCAGATCAACAGGTAACAGTCGTTGCTGAACAAACTAAATACCGAGACAAAACAGAAGCAGATCTAAGAGCGTCAACGATTCTGGCTAATCATTTGCCTGCCACAATAAAAGAATATCAGATCATCAATAAAAAGCGGAACTTACCAATTTCAGCTGCAAGAACAGATGCTGATGCATTCAGACAACAACGAGCGGGTTTACCGCTGGGGCAGCCTGATTCGGTTACTTATAAATCAATAGAGATGCCAACGGAGCCTGATTATGGCAACCGGCTGCTGCAGAACAAACCGGAACGCTGGTCATTTTCTGCCGAACCGACACTGACCCAGTCGATTGGTGGTGCAGAGTCGTTTTACATGTATCAGATTGGCGCTAAAGGCAGTGCAGATCTGGCCATTACCGATCATTGGTCAATGGGTGGAACAGCAAACCTGAATATCATCAATAACTACGATAAATTTAATTATAAAAATCCACCACCTGATGGTGCTGCATTACCGCGTGTGCGTACTTGGATCAGAGATTATGTTACCTCGTCTGATCTGCTGTTAACTAATTTACAGCTTACTCATCTGAATAATCCGGCACAAAACTGGTACAGTCAGGCCTATGCTGGCTATCTTGAGATGATGTATGCCGGTGCGGGAAGTGAAGTGCTTTATCGCCCATATGGTCGCGATTGGGCAATCGGTGTCGATGCGAACTATGTGAAACAACGTGACTGGAACGACATCATGCAACTGGCTGATTATGATGTAGTCACAGGTCATCTGACGGGTTACTGGCAGCTGCCTCTTGTTAACAAAGTTCTGGCTAAAGTCAGTGTTGGGCAATATCTGGCAGGCGATAAAGGTGTAACACTTGATCTTTCTCATCAATTTGACAGCGGCATTATCGCCGGAACTTATGTTACTAAAACGAATGTTAGCGCCAGTGATTATGGTGAGGGCAGTTTCACCAAGGGGTTTTATATCACTATCCCACTTGATCTGATGCTGGTGCACCCAACAAAACAATCAGCAACCGTGAGCTGGGTGCCACTTACCCGTGATGGCGGGCAAATGCTGGGCAAGAGATACAGCTTGTATAAGTTAACTGACAATTAATAGCAAACAGACATATAAAGAAAAATATGAATTATAAAGTAACTATTCTACCTTCAGATACAGCATTTAATTCGGATGCTGAACTGACCATTTTGCAAAATGCATTACAGAATAACATTATTCTTGAGCATAGTTGTGGCACAGGGCAATGTGGTGCCTGTAAGGCCAAATTGTTGACTGGCAACATCGAGTTTGAAGATAAATACAATATACTGACCGCATCAGAAAAATCGGAAGGGATATTCCTTACATGTACCAGTAAGGTTTTGTCTGATATACAAATAGAAGCTGAATATTTACCAGAACTTGCTGGTATTCAGAGAAAAACGGTACCAGGCAAAGTCGATTCTGTTTCTTTTCCAGTTCCTGATGTGGCCGTATTACACTTACGATTACCGCCAACGGCCAATTTTAATTATCTGCCCGGGCAATATCTTGATTTAATGTATAACGGCATTACCCGTAGCTATTCGATTGCCTCCGCACCGGCAGAAAATAACATGTTGGAACTGCATATCCGGAAGGTT
>CAIZDF010000637.1 GCA_903931645.1 uncultured Tolumonas sp. | reverse complement strand
GGGGGAGCAAGTGACGCTCGCCGAGGCCGTGCATTCGGCAGTGCGCGCCTCACAGTGCGTTCGCTGCCAGAAGCCGCTGGGCGAGGAGTGGCACGTAGGTTGGGACCCTAAGGGCCCGATCTGTTCTACGTGCTGGAACAACAGATCGAGCGTGAGCAATTCCCACAAGAATTGCACGATCGTTATCTGGAATTCATTAAAGGGTTCCTTGTTCCACGTTATGTGGAATTTATCGGTAAAGAAATACAGACCGCGTATCTGGAGTCTTACTCTGAATATGGTCAGAACATTTTCGATCGCTACGTGACCTATGCTGATTTCTGGATCCAAGATCAGGAATATCGTGACCCTGAAACCGGCCAGCTGTTTGACCGCAGTTCATTAAACAGCGAGCTGGAAAAAATCGAGAAACCAGCTGGCATCAGCAATCCAAAAGATTTCCGTAACGAGATTGTGAACTTCGTGCTGCGTGCACGCGCGAACAATGCCGGTCGGAATCCGAACTGGACCAGCTATGAAAAACTACGTGCTGTGATCGAGAAAAAAATGTTCTCTAACACCGAAGACTTGTTGCCGGTGATCTCGTTCAACACCAAAACATCGGCCGATGAGATGAAGAAACATGAAAACTTCGTCGAACGGATGATGGAAAAAGGTTACACCCGCAAGCAAGTTCGCCTGCTCTCCGAGTGGTATCTGCGTGTACGCAAATCCACTTAGTGGATGAGGAGATCAAAGCTATGGTCCATTTCATCGACAGACGATTGAATGGTAAAAACAAAAGTGCGGTGAACCGGCAACGGTTCATCCGCCGCTATAAATCGCAGATAAAAAAGGCTGTGTCTGATGCTGTGGCGAAACGCAGCATTCAAGATATTGAAAGCGGCGAGAATATTCGCATTCCTACCAAAGACATCACCGAACCCACTTTTCATCAAGGAAAAGGCGGGCACCGCGAAATGGTACATCCGGGTAATGACCGATTTGTAACCGGAGAACATATCGATCGTCCGGAAGGCGGTGGCGGTAAAGGTGGCAGCGGCAGTGGTGATGCCAGTGACAGCGGCGAAGGCGCCGATGAATTTACCTTTGAAATCTCAAAAGACGAATATCTTGATCTGCTGTTTGACGAGCTGGAACTCCCGAATATGGAGAAAAACCAGATCACCAAACTGGTAGAAACCAAAAATGTGCGTGCCGGTTACACCGCAAATGGTGTGCCCACGAACATCAACATTGTGCGCTCATTACAAAACTCACTGGCCCGTCGCGTCGCATTACAGACCGGTAAAAAACGCCAGTTAGCCGAATTAGAAGAACAGTTAGCCGCTCTGGGCAACACAGAAGAAGATGCCAGCGAACGGCTGTTGCTGGAAAAAGAAATTGCTGAATTGAAACGCCGGATCGAGGCTGTTCCTTTCATCGATACCTTCGATCTGCGCTTTAATAATTTCGTGAAGCGGCCTGTGCCATCCAGTCAGGCGGTCATGTTCTGTCTGATGGATGTATCCGGTTCAATGGATCAACCAACAAAAGATATGGCAAAACGCTTTTATATCCTGCTCTATCTGTTCTTAACCCGAACCTATAAAAACGTTGAGGTGGTGTTCATCCGCCATCACACGCAAGCGAAAGAAGTAAACGAACACGACTTCTTCTATTCACAGGAAACCGGCGGCACCATTGTTTCCAGCGCACTGGAATTAATGAGCGAGATCATGCATAGCCGTTATCCGGCCAATGAATGGAATATTTACGCGGCACAAGCTTCTGATGGTGATAACTGGGCGGATGACTCACCACATTGCCGCAAGTTATTGGAAGATCAAATCATGCCGTGGGTTCGTTATTTCTCATACATCGAAATAACCACACGAGCGCATCAAAGCCTGTGGTTCCAATATGAAGAGCTGGCTAAACAGTTCCCCCATTTTGCTATGGAGAATATTCGCAAACAGGAAGATATCTATCCGGTGTTCCGCGAACTATTTAAAAAACAAGCCGCCTAGAGCAGGAGGGAGCATGAGCGAAGCCGAAGCCATGGTTAAAGAGGCCAGCAGAGTAACCCTGCCCGATGGGCCAGACTGGACTTTTGAATTACTGGATATTTACCAGAAAGAGATAGCGCGTGTTGCAAAACATTACCGACTCAGCGCTTATCCGAACCAAATTGAAGTCATTACCGCAGAACAGATGATGGATGCGTATTCCAGTGTCGGTATGCCAATTGGTTATCACCACTGGTCTTTTGGTAAAAAATTTATCTCCACGGAACAACATTACAAACGCGGTCAGATGGGGTTGGCCTACGAAATTGTCATCAACTCTGACCCCTGTATTGCCTATTTGATGGAAGAAAACAGCATCACCATGCAAGCGTTGGTGATCGCGCACGCCTGTTACGGGCACAACTCGTTCTTCAAAAATAACTACTTGTTCAAGACCTGGACTGATGCCAGTTCCATCATTGACTATCTGGTGTTTGCCCGTAATTACATCACGCAGTGTGAAGAAAAATATGGCATCGATGAGGTCGAAAGCCTGTTAGACGCTTGTCATGCTCTCATGAGTTACGGGGTCGATCGCTATAAACGCCCGCAAAAATTGTCGTTATCAGAAGAACGACGCCGGCAAAAACGTCGTGAAGAATATCTGCAAAGTCAGGTGAATGAACTTTGGCGTACACTGCCAAAACGCCGCCAACAGGAAGATGATGCATTATTAGGGCAACACTCATAATCCTAATCATCATCATAATCTTAATCGCCACTTTCCTCGTGATTACGATGCAGAAAAAGATTCAGATGAAGTGAGGGACACCGCTCCGGCGTCGCTCGGCTTTACGG
>CAIZDF010000636.1 GCA_903931645.1 uncultured Tolumonas sp. | reverse complement strand
CGGGATAATGATTTCCTTCATGAACAACTTCAGGCCGTCCGCCAGAGGTTGCAGCAATCCGAAATAACCGACCCGGTTAGGACCGATACGGATTTGCATCCAGCCGATGACTTTACGTTCTGCCAGCGTCAAATAAGCAACGCCGCCCATCAGTGGCGCGATGATCAAAACAATCTTGAGCACCGTCCAGATAGGCAACCAGGCAGGTCCCAGCAGGGTTTGTATGGGTTGTAGCCATTCCATCATGCACGCTCCACGATTAACGTTCCAAACATTGCACCCAGCGCGGCAGTTGCAGCATGTCCTGCCGCAACACGCATCGTACCGGCAGGTAATTTATCATCTGCGGCGACCGTTAACTGCACGCTCCCTGTGCCCTGAGTCACTTTAACGCTGTCGCCAGAACTCAAACCCAGCTTTTGCATTTCGCTGCTATGCAAGGTCGCAACAGGCATCGCCGCATCCTGAGTCTGCTGCAGGGCCGTTGCACGGCGCACGACGGCATCGGCGGCATAGATAGGCACATCTGCCACACGCTGCAATCCTCCCGGCTGCGCCTCACCCCTTTGCAAAAGGAGGTTAAGGGGAATTTCTGCAGCGATCTGATTATTTAGCTTTTCTGCCATCGAACCCGCTGACAGCGCCTCATCGCGCACCGCTTCTGAAGTATCAAAATTAAATCCTGACACATCCAGCAGATTACCCAGTACGCGCAACACCTTCCACGCCGGACGTGCGTCCCCCAGCGGTTTAACTGCACCCTTGAAGCTCTGCACACGCCCTTCGGTGTTGACGAAAGTACCGGACGTTTCGGTGAACGGTGCAATAGGCAACATCACGTCGGCGTAATCCATGCCGTTGTGCTTGTACGCTGACAGACAAACCACCATATCGGCAGCTTTCATCGCGCTGATCGCCGCTTGCGGATTTTGCATATCAAGCTCAGGTTCGACATTGAGCAACAAATAGGCTTTGCGCGGAGATTCGATCATCTGAGCCGCATTCATGCCGTGTACGCCGCCCGCGAAGGGCACAGCCCCCGCAACAAAGCCTCCCACGCTGTTGGCCGCTTCGCCCAGAAAACCAAACTTAGCTTCACACAAGACCGCGATCTGCTCTGCCAGTAGCGCAATTTGTGCCGCCTGAGGATGTTGCTGTGCAAAATTACCCAGCAATACCGCACCTTGTTTACCGCTGACCATACTCTTGGCAATCGCCACGGAGGTATCAGAAGTTTTAACACCGGCAACAGCCTTTTGCAGCTCAGCGGACAATGCCACTTCTTTTTCTACTGCGACAGCAATCAAAATTTGCGCTAAGGTTGCGACCAGATCGCCAGGTGCGACGATCGCCTTGTTGGCAACTGGCATCAGCAAATCATCATCAGCCGAATGCACCACATTAGCGCTAGCTCCAGCCTTGACAGCCTGACGGATACGCTGTGCCAGCAATGGATGATCCTTGCGCAGGAAACTACCAACAACCAGATAACGATCGCGGTTAGAAAGCTCGGCGATCGGCATACCCAACCACGGCGCGCCGGCTTGCTTGCCATCAGCACTGAAATCAGACTGACGCAGACGGAAATCAACGTTACTGCTGCCCACACCGCGCATCAGTTTTTGCAGCAAATACAATTCTTCAAGCGTTGAATGCGGAGTTGCTAAGCTTGCGATGTGCTGTGCACCTGCACCACGACTGATCTGTTTCAGACCGTTAGCCACATATTCCAGCGCCGCAGCCCATTCAACCTCTATCCACTTACTGTCCTGTTTGATCATAGGACGCGTCAGACGTTCAGCTGAATTCAAACCTTCATAGCTGAATCTGTCCTTATCGGAAATCCAGCATTCGTTGACGGCTTCGTTTTCAACCGCAACAGCGCGCACAACCTTATTGTCTTTTGTATGTACAGCAAGATTCGCGCCCACGCTATCGTGAGGGCTGACCGTCTTGCGACGCGACAATTCCCAGGCACGAGCGGTGTAACGGAAAGGTTTGCTGGTCAAAGCACCGACCGGGCACAAGTCGATCATATTGCCGGATAGTTCAGAATTGACCGTGCTGTTAACGAAGCTGGTGATTTGCGCCAGTTCAGAACGGTTGATCATCCCCAGTTCCATCTGGCCTGCAATTTCCTGACCGAAACGCACGCAACGCGTACATTGGATACAGCGGCTCATTTCGTTAGTCGAAATCAGCACTCCGACATCTTTGGCCACAACGGCACGTTTTTCTTCTTCGTAGCGGGATTTACCGCCACCGTAGCCCATCGCGATATCCT
>CAIZDF010000635.1 GCA_903931645.1 uncultured Tolumonas sp. | reverse complement strand
CCGCTAACCCTAGAAATGGGCTCATGGTTGTGGCTGCGTAAAAGTCCACTGCATTTATTTTCACGGCATGGTTTGTTTCATCCTTTATTACCTCATCGCCAGCAACGTGTTTTTAGACGTCACTTTACATTATTTGATTTTTTACATCGTAGTCTTTTATATCCTGAAAAATGGTCGCCACTGACACTAGAACAGCGGCATGATTTTTATCAACAAGCCTTAAAGTTTTGGTATGAATAAATCATCAGAGCAGCATTGGATACTACTCAGAGGTCTGGCTAGAGAGTCTAGGCATTGGGGCGCTTTTATTCCACGATTGCAAGCAATGTTTCCTAGTGCGCAAATAACGCTATTGGATTTACCCGGCACGGGTTGCTATTATCAAGAAAACAGTCCTAAGACTATTGCAGAAATTACTCACCAAGTTCGCGCTCATGCCCTAGCTCAAGGCTGTTTACAGCAGCCGGTTAACCTACTGGCATTATCGTTAGGAGCGATGGTGGCGTGGCAATGGAGGCAATGCTATCCAGAAGATATAGCGACAGCAACGCTCATGAACACCAGCTTTGCTAGTTTAAGCCCTTTTTATCAACGTCTGCGTTGGCAAAGTTATCTACGTTTTATTAGTCTGGTGATCACGAATAATATTCGGTTGCGAGAGGAAAAAATATTACAGCTAACCAGTAATTACAGCGATGATGCTAATGCTATCCTGATAGAGTGGGAAAAAATCCAAACTGAACAGCCTATTTCCCTTAAAAACAGTGTACGGCAAATTATGGCTGCAGCCAGCTATAAGCCTAGCAATTGCAAGCCAGCCTCGCCGGTTTTATTACTCAATAGTTTACATGATCGGCTAGTTTCGCCGCGCTGTTCAATGGCAATACAGCAACAGTGGCAACTAGAATTACGCACTCATCCAAAGGCAGGACATGATTTAACGCTAGATGCCGGTGATTGGGTGGCTATGCAACTGAAAGATTGGCACAGTAAACAAAGATAATCATCACCCATAGAGACTGCATACAGACGTTGTAGCGCTCATGGTTTATAGTCATCAGAAATTTGTTGTAAGGTATGCAGTGCGATCATCCTATTTTCGTCGGTATTGACAACCCATGCCGAGAGAGTAGAGCTAGACATTGAAATACAAAGAGCCCCAGCTTCATTGGCAGAAGCATCAAGTTTAAGTCCCAACCACTCAGTCTGATGGCAGATCTTTTCACGAATTTTAGCGGAATTTTCGCCCATGCCACCCGTGAATATCAATGCATCCAAGCCGCCTAAGGCTGCGACCAAAGAACCTATCTCACGCCCAGCTCTGTACACGAACAAGTCGACCGCCTCCTTCGCTTGAGGGTCGTCGCTGTCTAGCAGCGTGTGCATATCGTTGGAAATACCAGAAACACCGAGTAAGCCGGATTGGTAATAAAGCAGTTGTTCCAGAGCATGCGCATCCATGTTGTAGTGATTCATGAGATAAAGCAACACGCCGGGATCAAGACTGCCGCAACGGGTACCCATGATCAAGCCGTCTAGCGGAGAGAATCCCATCGTAGTAGCGATACTACGTCCGCTTTGTATGGCGCACAAACTGGCACCGTTACCTAAGTGAGCAACGATGATACGGGCTTTTACCAGCGAGACATCAAGATCAGGCAATATGGAAACGATATATTCATAGGATAAGCCGTGGAATCCGTAACGACGTACACCAGCATCGGTAATATGTCGTGGTAGAGCGAAGAGCTGTGCGATATCGGGTTGTGTGCGGTGAAACGCCGTATCAAAACACGCCACTTGCGGTAAGGTCGGCATGATTTCCAACAGCGCACGCATAGCGGCAAGATTATGTGGTTGATGGAGAGGTGCCAATGGAATAAGGTTTTCTAGGTCCATTAGAATGTTTTCGTCGATCAGAATGGGCGTAAAGTAATGTTGTCCGCCATGAACAACTCGGTGACCCACGGCAAGCAAAATCCCACCCTTAATATATTCCAATAGCCAAGAGCGAATAATGATAATGGCGTCCGCATGGTTGTTCGCCTGCTCAGCAGAGAGTGGGCAATCAGACAATACCTGACCTTGCGCATCTTTTACCACGAAGTGGGCGTGACTTCCAATACCATCAATTTGTCCAGTCGCGTCAAGCCTAAGCGAAGATAAGATCGCTTTTTGGTAAATGGAAAATTTGATGCTTGATGAGCCAGCGTTAATAACAAGCAGATAGTTATTCATATTGTCATATCAAATGAATAGACATCAAGTTCTCGTTCGTACAAAACGTAGACAGCAATCCAAGCTATCGAACGATCATTTTCAGCGAAAGCTTCCGCCATTTGATTTCCTTCCTGCATCAATTCAGGATCAAGTGCTACACAATAAGCGCCACGCTGACTATACGCTGCCTCACCGTGGCGCAGTATAAATTCGGCTACCCACTTTAGTGGCATGAATATCCACACGAGTTATTATCCCTTCAGTGTGTCTGGATTCGAGAGACCCTGTAGGACTGCTGGGCTGGGATGAGGCACGAATCGCAGCATTTAGAACTGCGATTTACATTAGCCCCCTTCTCTGACACGCATAGTAGTAGGATGGGCAAAGCGTAGCGTGCCCATCAACACAACATTAAAACACAATGGGCACGGCGCTGCCTTTGCCCATCCTACCCGCTGTCCCATCTTAAGTGGGTAGTCTATTTTTTAGTAAGGCCATTGCCACTGATCATCTTCAGGTCTGTCTATACCATGCTCATAAGCGTAATTGCGGCAATCAAGTTGCATATTGAGTAATTGTTGTTTTACGTGAGCACCAGAAACCTGTAAGGCTGGAATCCGATTAATGGCGTCAATAGCCAAACTGAATCGATCAGTTTCGTTTTGTATCGCCAATTCCAATGGCGTATTAATGCTGCCCTTTTCCTTGTAACCGCGCACATGCATATTTTGGTGGTTGTTCCTTCGATATGCCAGACGATGAATTAACCATGGGTAGCCGTGGAAGTTGAAAATAATAGGTTTATTTAAGGTGAACAAGCTATCGAAATCAAGATCAGAGAGCCCATGCGGATGCTCACTATTGGGTACTAATTTATAGAGATCAATGACATTGATAAAGCGAATTTTGAGTTGAGGAAAGTG
>CAIZDF010000634.1 GCA_903931645.1 uncultured Tolumonas sp. | reverse complement strand
TGTTCAGCACTGCCCCTGACATAGCAGTAAAAGTCACAAACCAGAGATAAGGAAATGTGATCTTCAACAGCAGTCTAGCCAACTCAAATTTGTCGGCCCCCGGTTCATTGTGCCACCAGGCCATAAACCAACCCCAGCCAAATAACGCTGAGATGACCGTTGACCCTAAAACACCAATAACAGTAACAACGGTGATCACTAACCCCAATGTGCCTGATGCCGCACTTAATAGTTCTCTGACAGCGACCTTATCCCCTTTTTCCCTGTATTCCATCATTACGGGCACAAATGCCTGATTAAAAGCGCCGTCGGCAAACAAACGACGTAAATAATTAGGAATGCGATTGGCAAAGAAAAACACGTCTGACGCAACGCCAGCCCCTAGCAGATGGGCGATGGCAATATCCCGAACTAAGCCCAAAATACGCGAGGCAAAGGTCGCCGTAGTCACCATTAGACCAGATTTTATTAACTTCTTGCTCAAGATAGACCTCGAAAACTGTACAGCAGCCAGATTCCTGCTAAAATCGACCGACAGTTTAACTATCTGTGCTCTGGGTGGCTATAAGAGTGCGGCGGTTATTTGCACAAATCGATTGACTTTATCGGGTTGAGAATGCATATTTCTCGGCCTTTTTATAACACTCGCTAAGACCGTTTTTTCAGGAGTTTTACCTTGGCTAACATTAAATCTGCTAAGAAGCGCGCTATCCAGGCAGAGAAAGCCCGCAAGCACAACGCCAGCCGTCGTTCCATGACTCGTACTTTCATCAAGAAAGTAGTAGCAGCGATCGCATCTGGTGATAAAGCTGTTGCTCAGGCTGCTTTCGCGGCTGCACAGCCAATTCTGGATCGCATGGCGACCAAAGGCCTGATCCACAAGAATAAGGCTGCTCGTCATAAATCTCGTCTGACTGCACAAATTCACGCAATGCAATAATATTGCTTTGTGTCTGCACAGACAAAAAAACCGGCTTAGGCCGGTTTTTGTTTTTTACACGGATGAAATATTTTACGAAGCACAATATAAGTTGTGTAACGTGGCGATGATCGCCTCGACCTCTGGGCTACTCAGCGAATAATAAACTGTCTGAGCTTCCTTCCGGGTTTTCACCAAATTATCCCGGCGCAATAAAGCTAGGTGTTGTGATAAAGCCGACTGACTGAGACCAATTTTCTGATTCATTTCACCGACTGATAATTCGCCATCCTGCAAACAACACAAGATGATCAGTCGATGTCGGTTGGCCATCGCTTTCAATAATGACACCGCCTGATCGGCGCCAAGTTCCATTTCTTCGATGGTCATTTATATCTACTCCTTTGGGCCAAAAAGCGTGCCATCATAGCAGTAAATCTGATAATGAGAATAAATGAGAATGCGATTTACTGCTCAAGTCCCGCAAATAATGCTGAAAAATCACTTTCACAGAGTCGTTTCACCGCAGGATGTTGGATCATCCGTTCCGCAAAAATAGCATAATATTCTTCTTTTAACTCATCCGTCTGGCCTAATAATGTCACGGACTGACCATCCAGAAACTCTTCCTGATAAAGAGTAGGAGCCACAAAAATACCTTGGTTGAACAGACCAAACGCCTTCATCAACGCTGCATCATCAAATTCACCAAAGATTTGTGGTGCCAGTCCTTGTTCATCAAACCACCGTGTCAGTTGCCGCCCCATTGCAGTTATGCGTGCCGGAATAAGTAATTTTCGTTCCATCAAACACTCCGGAAATGGTTTTTCCGGTAATGGAGCCTGACAGAAAAAACTCACCCCGCACTCACCGAGTTTTTTTGACAATAAATCGGGATGCTGTGTCGAATCTAAAGGACAATCTGACAAGATCATGTCCAATTTGTGCTCGCGTAATTGATCCAGTAACATTTCATGTGTCGATTCAAGACAACGCAGATGGACGGCGCTATCAACGGGTAATGCCGCAAGTAATACTTTTGATGCAATGCGTTTTGACAACACATCCGCAATCCCGACATTAAAGGAACTTTCGTTTTCCTTTCGGAATGTCACCACCTCAAGCATTTCATAAGACAGTGAAAACATTTTATCGGCATAACGAAAAACCAATTGCCCTAATTCGGTTGCTTCGATATTCCGCCCTTTCCGCTTGAATAAACGACCACCCAAACGATCTTCCAGCTGACGGATCTGGCCAGTGATAGTCTGCGGTGTAAGATAGAGTGCTTCGGCAGCCTGCGTCACAGAACCTTTTTTCTGGGTCATCCAAAAGTAATACAGATGATTATAATTAAGATGAAACACCTATTGCTCCTTAATCAGGCTCGTACGCGCGGTACGACATAACAAACTATATCCCAAAATAGCGGCCAACAAAGAACCAAGTAAGATCCCAAATCGGGCCAGTTCGAAATGCGTTCCCGCTGTATCAAACGCCAGACCGGCAATAAAAATCGACATGGTAAAACCGATACCGCACAGCACTGCCAACCCAGATAACTGGCGCCAACTAACATTGGCCGGTAACACTGCCAACCCACTTTTTACTGCACTCCAGCAGGTCAGCAAGACACCTAGCGGTTTACCAACCAGTAATCCGATAATAATAGCCAACGGCAATCCACTAGTTAGATCAGACCAGGATAAACCATCGAAGGATAATCCGGCGTTGGCAAAAGCAAACAAAGGCAGAATAAAATAGCTACTCCAAGGATGCAGCTGATGCTCTAACCGGCGCAATGGGGTATCGGGATGTGCGCGGCGATGTGGAATAGCAAATCCTAAAATTACGCCCGCAATGGTGGCATGAATACCCGATTTCAGCACTGCTACCCATAAAAAGGCGCCTAATAGCAAATAGACACCCAAATACATGACCCGCATCCGGTTTGCTATCAGTAAAATAACACTCAATCCGGCGGCCATCGCTAACGGCAACAGATGTAATTCATCGGTATAAACCAGCGCTATCACCATGATCGCGCCGAGATCGTCAATAATAGCCAGCGCGAGTAAGAATACTTTCAACGCGGTTGGAATACGCGACCCGAGCAATGACAATACACCTAATGCAAAGGCAATGTCAGTGGCCATCGGAATAGCCCAGCCCGATGTCAGTTCCGCATGATCGCGGATAACCAGCCAGTACAATAACGCCGGAAAAACCATGCCACCAATGGCAGCAATGACAGGCAAGCTGGCTTGACGCAAACTAGAAAGTGACCCTTCCTGCATTTCGCGCTTTATTTCCATACCAACCAGCAGGAAAAAAATAGCCATCAAGCCATCATTGATCCATAACAATAAGGGTTTATGCAGATCCAGCTCGCCGATCCGCAGTTGTAACGGTAATTCCAAAAAGGCATGGTAAAGAGACTGCCAAGGCGAATTCACCATCAGCAGCGCTAAAATGGCAGCACAAAATAAAATAACGCCACTCGCTGCCTCCAGATGCAAAAATCGCTTTACTAAACTGACCATCGAAAACCTCCCGAGATAAGTAAATTAAGTATAGCGGCGATCTATTATCAGTAAAAATCCATTTAATTCGATAAATTAATCGGAATTACCGAGTAATTATAAAGTCGGTAACGACTGGTATAATCAGCAGCTATAGCGAGATCGATCAGCAG
>CAIZDF010000633.1 GCA_903931645.1 uncultured Tolumonas sp. | reverse complement strand
TGCGGCCATTCTATTGCGACTGGGTCAGGCTGATATGCTGAACATTCCCTTTATGGCGCAAGCCGGGGGCGCGATATTTGGTCAGTTACCGCTGCTGTTCGCGATTGGTATCGCAGTCGGCCTGTCCAAAGATGATGCGGGTGCTGCGGGTCTGGCGGGGGCGGCAGGTTATCTGGTATTAACGGAAGCGGCAAAAACCATTAATGCCGACATTAATATGTCGTTCTTCGGCGGTATCGTTGCGGGTATTGTCGCCGGTCATGCTTATAACCGTTTCCATGCGACCAGTTTACCGGCTTATCTGGCCTTCTTTGGTGGTAAGCGTCTGGTGCCTATCATGACCGGTTTGATCTGTCTGGTGCTGGCTGGTGTCAGTGGGGTGGTATGGCCTGCGATCCAACATGGTATTGATACGTTTGGTCATGCAGTAGCTACATCTGGGGCGATTGGCGAGTTTTCCTATGGTTTGTTAAACCGCGCTTTGATTCCAGTGGGCTTACACCATGTGATGAACTCCATCTTCTGGTTTGGTCTTGGTGAATGTACCAAGGTGAGCTATGAGGTTGCGGGAGCACTGCATAATATTTGTCTGGCACCAGACGTGGTGAAAACCTTATCGGTTGGTGGTGTGGTTCCGGGCATTGACGGTGGTGTAATCAAAGATATCGCTGCTCAGGCTGCACGTGGTGACTTGAACCGCTTCTTCGCGGGTGACCATACGGCTGGCGTATTCATGACGGGTTTCTTCCCAATCATGATGTTTGGTTTGCCTGCCGCGGCACTGGCTATGTATCTGGCTGCGCCGAAAGATCGTCGTGCTCAGGTGGGGGGGCTGCTGTTGTCGGTTGCGCTGACTGCGTTCCTGACCGGGGTAACTGAGCCGTTGGAATTCATGTTCATGTTCCTGGCTCCGGCACTGTATGCAGCGCATGCGGTATTGACCGGTCTATCGCTGGTGGTTACTAACTATCTGGGTGTGCTCGACGGTTTTGGTTTCTCTGCTGGTCTGTTTGACTTTGTGATCAACTGGGGTCTGGCAACAAAACCGGCATTACTGCTGGTGATTGGTCTGGTGTTTGGTGCCATTTATTTCACCGTGTTTTATACCGCCATCAAGTGGTTTGATCTGAAAACCCCAGGCCGTGAAACCGATAATGATGATGTTCAAGTCGTTAGAGGCGCTTCTAAAGATATGCAGGCGTTAGCAAATAACTATCTGGTGGCACTGGGTGGTGAAGAAAACCTGACGCAAATTGATGCTTGTATCACTCGCCTGCGCTTGTCAGTCCGTGATATGAAACAGGTTGATGACAAGGCATTAAAAGCATTAGGTGCTAGTGGTGTGGTGAAATTAAATGCCACTAACCTGCAGGTGGTGCTTGGCCCACAGGCTGAAATCGTCGCGGGTGCCATGAAAGCGGCTATCGCAGGCTAAAAACGTACAATTTGAACTTGTTTTACTCTATTAGCCACTGTCCGGCTTTCCGGCGGTGGCTTTGTTTTATGCGATAAATTATCTTATTTGCATGCTTATCGTACAAATAGTTAGCCAATATGGCCTGCTTTAGCGATTCAAGCTTTTGATTTGGTAAATACCTATTGAGCGTAGTGTCATAAATATGGATGATACTCGGTTAACGTATACAAAAAGATAATCACTATCCGAGGTGAATGATGACCCAAGTGGAGCATCGACCAACCAATTTTATCCGTCAGATCATTGATGAAGATCTGGCTAGCGGCAAACACAGCTCTGTGGCAACTCGTTTTCCACCCGAGCCTAATGGCTATTTGCATATTGGCCATGCGAAATCCATCTGTCTGAATTTTGGCATTGCCCGCGATTATCAAGGTACTTGCAACCTGCGTTTCGACGATACCAATCCTGCGAAAGAAGAAGTGGAATATGTCGAATCAATCCAGCGTGATGTGCAATGGTTAGGTTTTCAGTGGAATGGCGCGGTGCGTTACTCCTCGGATTATTTTGAACAACTACACGCCTATGCTATTGAGTTGATCAATAAAGGGCTCGCTTATGTTGACGAGCTGACGGCTGATCAGATCCGCGAATATCGTGGCACCTTGACGCAACCGGGTAAAAACAGCCCGTTCCGCGATCGCAGCATCGAAGAAAACCTCGTGCTGTTTGATAAAATGAAAAATGGTGGTTTCCAAGAAGGTGAAGCCTGCCTGCGTGCCAAAATTGATATGGCGTCTTCATTTTTCGTCATGCGTGATCCGGTTATCTACCGTATCAAATTCGCTGAACATCATCAGACGGGCAACAAATGGTGCATCTACCCGATGTACGATTTTACCCACTGTATTTCAGACGCCTTGGAAGGTATCACGCATTCCATCTGTACGCTGGAATTCCAGGATAATCGTCGTCTGTATGATTGGGTGCTGGATAACATCTCTATCCCTTGCCATCCTCGTCAATACGAGTTCAGCCGTCTGAATCTCGAATATGCCATCATGTCGAAGCGTAAGCTGAACCAGCTGGTGACTGAAGGTATTGTGGAAGGGTGGGATGATCCACGTATGCCGACCGTATCAGGCCTGCGTCGTCGAGGTTATACACCAGAAGCGATCCGTGAATTTTGTCATCGTATCGGTGTCACTAAACAAGACAACACCGTTGAGATGAGCTCACTGGAGTCGTGCATTCGTGAAGATCTGAACGAACGCTCGCCTCGTGCCATGGCAGTGTTAGACCCGCTGCGTGTGGTGTTGGAAAACTATCCGGAAGATTTGGTTGAAAACCTGACCATTGCTAATCATCCGAATATTCCGGAGGCGGGCGAACGCAGCGTGCCATTCAGCCGTGAAATCTTTATTGATCGGGCTGATTTCCGCGAAGAAGCCAACAAGCAATACAAACGTCTGGTGATGGGTAAAGAGGTGCGTCTGCGCCACGCTTACATCATTAAAGCGGAACGCGTTGAAAAAGATGCGGAAGGCAATATCACTACGCTGTATTGTTCTTGCGATCGCGACACGCTGGGCACTAACCCTGCAGATGGTCGTAAAGTGAAAGGCGTTATCCACTGGGTGTCGGCTGCTCATGCGTTGGATGCCGAAGTGCGTTTGTATGATCGTCTGTTCAGCGTTGCTAATCCGGGCGCGGCAGAAGACTTCCTGAGCACTATCAATCCAGAATCACTGCGTATTGTGGCGCATGCCAAGCTGGAACCATCCTTGAGCACTGCCCAGCCTGAATTTGCTTATCAGTTTGAGCGTGAAGGTTATTTCTGTGTGGATAATAAACTGTCTTCACCAGAAAAAATGGTATTTAACCTGACCGTTGCTTTGCGTGATACTTGGACCAAACAGGAAGCGTAATTTTTCCTGAGCAAATAAAAAACCGCCG
>CAIZDF010000632.1 GCA_903931645.1 uncultured Tolumonas sp. | reverse complement strand
GTCATTTGTCGTTTTACACCCTAAAAATGTCATTTACGCCAACAACGTAAAACAGTGCCACGGCTTAATCTAGCTTCACTGCATACCCAAAGTAATTGGTGTTGCAGCAAGGCGACAAGTGAGCGAATCCCTAATCACATAGAGATGCTATGTGATTGGGGTGAGAGAACGCCGTCAATGATGCGGCGACTTCAAGTACGAAGGGTATAAACCAATGGAGATAACCATGAACAAAAGTGCGCTGTTGATTATTGATGTACAAAACGACTACTTTCCCGGTGGAAAAATGGCCTTGCATGAACCAGAACAGGCCTTAGCAAAAATCACTGAGTTACTGCAATTTTATCGCCAGCAGCAGTGGCCGGTGATCCATATTCAGCATGAAATGTACGATCGGCCTCACCGCCCAGCGGCATTTTTCCTGCCACACACCGAAGGACAACAATTACATCCGGCCGTGTTACCCGCAGAAAATGAAACCCTGCTAATTAAGCATTTCCCCAGCTCTTTTGCTGGCACTGGGTTATTAGAAGTGCTGCAA
This sequence comes from uncultured Tolumonas sp., assembly GCA_903931645.1. Taxonomy (GTDB): domain Bacteria; phylum Pseudomonadota; class Gammaproteobacteria; order Enterobacterales; family Aeromonadaceae; genus Tolumonas. Next base: position 5,868 of record CAIZDF010000632.1, on the reverse strand, counting down.
CAACAGCAAATTAAACAGCTGATTATCTGCGGCATGATGACGCATATGTGTGTTGATACCACCACGCGGGCGGCGTTCGATCTGGGTTTTGATGTGCAAGTTGCTATCGATGCCACGGCCACCAAAGCACTGACCTTTAGTTGTAATACCGTTTCTGCCGATCAAGTTAAAACCACCGTGGCTGCCGCACTGCATGGCACGTTTGCGCAGGTTTTAACGACCCACGAGATCTTAAAACAGTAACATTTTTGATAGCCAAGCTCCGTTAGGGGCTTGGCTGGCTCTCATAACCAAATTTTTCATAACAAGAGCAAAAAACAGATAACTTATTTCCGCAGATACACCATCCCAAAAGTTCATTTTATTTATGTGAAACCGGTTGTAAAAAGAGATAACAAAAACACTTCTTAACACAACAAAACACGCTTTAAAAATAACTATTTTTAGTGGATAAAAACGCATAGACGATAAAAAACATTAATTAAAAGTTTATTTAAGCAAAAATTTTTAAAAATCAGGATTAATATCCAAAAAAGATCGAGAACACTAAACTACAACATATTAATGCAACCGGTTTCAATTAGTCATAAAGTGCCTCCCATTGTCAAAGACACCACACCAACAAAGGAAGGACTCATAATGACAAAAATAGTGACCCGTCAACATCAACGCACTCCTCTCGCGCTGGCTATTGCCCTTGCCGCTACACTGGGTGCAGGTTCGGTTCAGGCAGTTGATTTCCACGGTTATTTTAGAACCGGCATCTCCAGTTCCACCAATGGCGACCAACAAGCCTGGTTACCCGGTAAATTAGGCCGTTTTGGTAATGAAACTGAAGGCTGGTATGACATTGCATTAGCACAAGATGTCTATAAAAATGAACAAGGACAAGTGTTTGGTGTGTATGTCAATTTTGACGGCGATGTGGCATTAAAACGCAGCTGGGAACCGTTCGATTCCAACTATAACAACGGTAACGTATTACAGTTTAGCGATATGTATGCCACTGCTAAAGGGTTTATCCCATCTGCACCAGAGGCAACGATCTGGGCTGGTAAACGTGGTTATGAAAAACGTGAAACACAGATGCTGGATTACAAACCTATCGGTGTTGCCGGTAACGGTGCCGGTGTGCAAGGCATCAAAGCTGGCCCGGGTGAACTCTCTGTCGCTGTATTACGTAAAGATGCTGATGCGGTCGCAACCGGCAGCACCGACGTAAATGAACTGCTCAACGTTAACTATTTCGATGTACGTTATGCCAAATTACCGGTATTCAGCGATGCAACCGTCGAGTTGATTGCTGACTATGCGATGGTTAATAAAACCGACTCACAGGAAGCATTGGAAGCCGCAGGCACTACCTATAAAGCAGAAAATGCCTTTATTCCAACGGTGATCCTGTCCAAACCATTACAGAATGGTTTTAACGAAACCACCATTCAGGCTACCACCAAAACCTTCGCGCATAACCTGGTCAAGCTGGGCTACAATGAAACCAGTTTCGACGTCGATGGTGATTATTCTGATGCCAAAGCCTTCCGTATTATTAATACCGGCGAAGCTTATCTGAGCGATAAAGTAATCATGTCACACGCCGCTGTTTATGCACACGGCACCGACATCACGCCAACGACAGAAAAAGTGAATGCCTTCACTCTGGTTGCGCGTCCAGCCTACATTTGGAACCAGAACAACAAGACGGCATTGGAATTAGGTTGGTTTAAACAAACCAACACTGTCAGCGGTACTGATCTAGAAGAATCCGGCAAAAAAGTCACCTTGGCTCATGTGTTGACCGCAGGCCCAAGCTTACTGACCATGCGCCCAGATTTCCGTTTTTACACCACCTATATCAAAGCGGATAAAAATGAAATCGACAGCTGGTCATTCCATGATGGCAAAGATCATCAGATTAGTTTTGGCGTACAAGCTGAAGCTTGGTGGTAAAAATATCAGGCTGCACCCTGCGTGCAGCCTGTTTTCAGGAGTTAAGTGATGACAAAACTGCGTTTAACCATACTAACTGCAATTGCTTTGTCTGGTTGTGCCAGCCAAGGAAGTGTTGCACCACAACTTGGCGCGGATAATAGCCTTGCAGCCAAACAGCATTTGAGTGTGGCTTCTATCTGTTGTACTGATTTTTCCTCTATCACTATGCAACAGTTGCACAATGGTAATCTGACAATTGATGCAACATCACAGGTTATGCAATTTCCATCTGGCCGTAGTGCTTTTTATGCCGGAGCAATACCAGCAGAATTTTATGGCACCGATGTGACTGCTGCGTCGATCGTTGCTGGCAGCGCAATGCCAATGCAGATCTTATTACTGGATGCACAACGTAATCCAACCCGAACTTTAGATGAAAGTGCCTTCCCATATACGGAAGCAACGCTGTTTTCCTCTAATCGCTTCAGTGGCAAATTCCGATTATTACCTAATGAACGCTTCATGGTGATTTACGCAAACACCGCTGATTTACAACGTAAATTAACCTTACCTCATCCAGAAAAACTCAAAGCCAGAGCGATGAATTTGGTGCCGTCAGCTTATCCAGATCTACAAATACCTTATTCACCTTGGGGTACAGTCGAGTTGAAATTCAGTAATCCATCGACGCAACCAGTGGTAGCCGAAACCGTGGCCATACCAGCAGGTGAAGCGCCACAAATCAGACCGAACACGAGCAACACTACCCCACAGCAACAAGCTGGGGTGATTAGTACCCAAACCCAACAGTATTACCAACAGGCGATTCAACAAGCGGTTAAGAACAATCAGATTGAACAAGCTATGCAACTTGTTGCAGAAGCGGAGAAATTGGGTTTTAACGATGCCAGAACGGTCTTTGTGGAAGCCGTAAAACAGAAATGATTTTTTAAACAGCCAACAGCTTACGTCATCAGCTCTTGTTTACCCGCCTTGTTTTGCAAGGCGGGCTTTTTGCTTAATCTTGTGAACACACAGAACCACGGATCACCAAATCACCGGCGAAGGTGTTTTGATCAAATGTGGGCAATTCACTGTGATTGAGATGTGCCATCAACAAATTAAATGCTGAAGAAACAAAGGTATTCGCCGGTAGCGAAACCGAGCAGAGAGAGGGATGCAGATAATCGAGCATCGATTCATTATCAAAACCGAACAACGACACTTCAGCCGGAACAGCAACATCCAGCTCCTGCAGTGCTTTTAATGCCCCGATCGCGGTCGCATCGTTAAAACAACAGATCGCGGTAAAATCTACTTTCCGGTGCAATAACTGATTACAAGCACTGTAACCACCGCTATACATACGATCGCCTTCCGCCAGCAACAGTGGATCCAACGCAATACCGGCATCGGCTAATGCTTGCTGATAGCCTTGCAAACGTAGTTGTGCAGTACGTTGATTGAGCGGGCCAGAAATATAGGCGATACGTTTGTGCCCTTGCGCCAGTAGAAAATCGACCGGCATTCTGGCGCTTTGTGAATGGTCAAACCAGACACAATAATCAGGATGACGAGGTAAATAACAGTTCATCACCACCAGCGGCACCGGCAGTTCATCGATCAAATCACTCAGCTCATCACCGCGGATATTATAGTGGTCGAAAAATGAATTGTTGTAATACAACACCGCATCACAACGGCGATCGACCAACGAGCGGATTGCGCGAACGCCACCATCCGGCTGATCATTGACCTGAGTGATCATCAAAAATTTACCGGCTTTATCGGCTAATTCCTGGCAGATCTCTATCAGTAAGCCTAAATATTGTGAGGTATTGGTACCACGGGGGATCACTAAACCAATGGTGTTGGTTTCTTGTTTAGAGAGCGATTGCGCTAATACGTTGGGTCGGTAATTGAGCTCTTCAATTGCCTTAAACACCGCTTCACGGGTCGCCTCAGAGATTTTTGCAGTGCCATTCAGAACACGTGAAACGGTCGATTTAGAGACGCCCGCTTTACGCGAAACATCCAGCATAGTGGCCATAAAATGAAAAACTCCCTCTGAGCAAACGCATTTGGCGACAGCAAACGAGCATTATCATGACTGGCGAGAAAAACTACAAGCAACATGGTTTTTATGGCATAAACAAAAATGCCGGATTGAACACGGGGTGGTTCAATCCGGCAAAACAGGCGTTAGGACGCACAAGGTAAGATATTCAGGAGCTCACCATTTCCACAACCTGACTCGTTCAGAGTTCGTTTCCGTTGGTCGCAATGACATCTTTGTACCAGTAGAAGCTTTTCTTCCGCAGACGACGGCCTGTGCCTTGCCCTTCGTTGTCTTTATCCACATAGATAAAGCCATAGCGTTTTTTCATTTCGCCTGTTGAGGCGCTGACCAGATCAATCGGCCCCCAGGTGGTGTAGCCCATCAGTTCCACACCGTCGGCGATGCCTTCGGCCACTTGCACCAAATGGTCACGCAAGTAGTCGATACGGTAGTCATCATTAACGGAGTCATCCGCATTAACTGCATCGATCGCACCTAACCCATTTTCCACTATAAACAGTGGTTTCTGGTAACGGTCATACAGCTGATTCAGGATGATACGCATGCCTTTCGGGTCGATCTGCCAGCCCCATTCAGACGCTTTCAGGTAAGGGTTCATCAAGCCACCCATCAGGTTGCCGCCGGTTTTTTCCCGGCGATCGGGGTCGGCACTTTCGACTTGGCTCATGTAATAACTGAATGCGACATAATCGACAGCGTATTGTTTCAAAATAGCTTCGTCACCCGCCGCCATTTCAATTTCAAAACCATTTTCGCGGAACAGACGTTTTGCGTAAGACGGGTAATAACCCCGCGCTTGTACGTCACCGAAGAACAGCATCTGGCGATCTTTCGCCATCGCTTTCAGCGTGTCGTCTGGGTTACAAGTGTCTGGATAGGTTGGCCATGCGGCGATCATGCAGCCAATTTTGGCATCGGGAATGATCTCGTGACAGGCTTTCACCGCCAGTGCGCTGGCAACTAATTGATGATGTGCCGCCTGAAATTGTAACTGCAGTTTGTTTTCGCCCTCTTTAACCACCAAACCGGCAGCAGTAAACGGCGCGTGCAACACACAGTTGATTTCATTAAAGGTCATCCAGATTTTGACTTTTTCTTTGTAACGTTCAAACACGGTTTTGCAGTAATTTTCATATGCCGCGATCAGCGCACGACTGCGCCAGCCACCATGTTTGGTTACCAAACCCAGCGGTAAATCATAGTGATTTAGCGTGACAACTGGTTGCATACCTTTACTCAGCAGGTCATCAAACACGTCGTCATAATATTGCAGGCCCGCTTCATTCGGTTGTGCATCATCGCCGTTCGGGAAAATACGCGACCAGCCAATAGAGAGACGCAGGCAGTTAAAGCCCATCTCAGCAAACAGCGCATTGTCGTCTTTATAGGTGTGATAGAAATCGATCGCGGTGTGGTAAGGGAAATCACCGAGTTTGCCATCTAATACCGGTTCAGAGTTCAGAATGCCACGTGGCATCACATCGGCCACGGATAACCCTTTACCATCGACGTTATAAGCACCTTCAACCTGATTGGCCGCGATTGCGCCACCCCAGAGGAAATTTTTTGGAAACTTGCCAGTCATGATCAGAAATCCTTTGATGTTGCAGCAAGGCGACAAGTGAGCGAATCCCCATGAACATAGATAGGCTATGTGATTGGGGTGAGTGAACGCCGTCAACGATGTTGCAACTTCAAGCACGAAGAGTATTAAGACTCAAAGAGTATGCCGCTATGTTCACCCCTGAATTGGGCATACTCTCTGAGTGCTTAATGGTTACGCAGCTTGGGCGGCTGGGATATTTTGACGCTGACGGTGTAACTCGATCAGCTCTTCAATCATCTCGCGCGCCAGC
>CAIZDF010000631.1 GCA_903931645.1 uncultured Tolumonas sp. | reverse complement strand
TTGTTAGATGCATTTAGCGGGTTTGGGTAAACCAGCAATTTTTGTAGCCTGTTTGGCGGGGCCTTCAGGGAACAGGCGATATAGATAGCGGCTATTACCTTTATCTTCCCCCAGTTTCAGGGCCATCGCTTTCACTAATGCGCGAATGGCCGGGGAGGTCTTATATTCAGTATAGAAATCGCGAACAAAGTGGATGACTTCCCAGTGAGCATCGCTCAATGAGATCTGTTCACCAGCCGCAATCAATTCGGCTAATTCGGGTGTCCAGTCACTCATATTTTTCAGGTAACCATGAGTGTCAGTCTCAATTTCTTTGTTGCCAATTACCAGCATTTATCTACTCCAAAAACGTGATTGATCTGAGCCATGACTTTGGATCAACGGCCTTAGCAATCGGGATAGTTTTAAAATTTCGCCGGTCATAATACCGATAAGATTCATTTCTTGCTGAATTAATCCTGCCCGTTGATCTGCATTAGCTTCTGTATCGATCGAAGGCATGATTGATAACGACGATAAATCGATAGGGGCGTCGTTATTTTTGCCTGATAAGGCAGTCACTGACTCTTCAAGCGCTTGAAACAAGAATTCAGCATATCGAATTAGTTGCGGTTCGAATAATGAACCGTGCAGTTCCTGATGTATTCCAAGTGCTGAAACATAAGAGAGCAGGCTGTGGTTTCGATAAATCAACGCAGCGCATAATTTAGTATAACGGCGTTGTTGTTTCGGGTCGGTTTGCATATTGACCCACGCTTGCGCCAGTGCACTATCGGCATGATGAGCGGCGATACGTTTTTGGTTAAAGGACGAGTCTTGATTCGAGGTTTGTAATGCAGAAACGATCGCTTTCATATATTCAGAATTACACCGTGTTGCTTTGGCTAACAACTCGGGTATCCGTTGAAATTGCCACTCAGGCCACAGCAAGGTCACGGCGCCAAAAGAGAGGATGCTACCGAGTAAGGTATCAACAAAGCGTGGCAATATAATACTTTTTTCCTCTACGCCGAGCAGCCCAAATGCGGTCATGGCGTATAACGTAATAAATATGACAGCTAGGCTGTAATTACTTCTTAGTTGTGCAAAAAACAATATTGCAGCGATAGCCATTAAAATGAGCTGAACGCCGGCTGTTGGTGAAAACCAGAGTAAGGGTAGGCTTAATATTAGGCCACTGCATGTGCCAGCAATACGCTGAAACAGTCGGCGTCGGGTTGCTGTATAGCTGGACTGACAAACAAATAAGCAAGTCAACAACACCCAAAAACCTTGTTTAATATCGAATAAAGCCAGTAAGCCATAACCGGTTACCAAACATAAGCTCATGCGGCAAGCATGCCGGAACAGCGGTGATTTGAAACTTAAATGTGACCAGATTTGCTGTACGGCTGAGATGGCGTCTGACTTCACATTAGTCTTATGACTTTTATTTTGCTGTTTTACCGATGCATTTATTGTTTCATCTGCATGGTCTAATAAGGTTACTATTTCTTGCAGATTTTTTTGTAAAAACCGTAACGCATTAACAGTCGAGGCTGAGAAAGGCGTCTTCTCATGGCTGAACTGTAATTGATCGCCTAATGCTTGCATACCCCACAGCAGGCCGGGTGACACTTCATAGTGATTATTCATCAATGTGGCATAGCCCATTTGCTGAACTGCACTGCCTAATTGCCGAAGTTGTTCTCTGAACCCATCCAGTAAGCGATTGCTATGTACGTCTTCTTTCAGACGGTTATAAAGATAATGACTGGATGTGATCCGTTCATGGATTTGTTCATTAATAGCCTGAAGTGCGATCAGTTGCTGTAATTCTTGATCTGGATGTTCGGTTCGGCGGGCAATCATTTCCTGACATAAATTAATTGAAGCCATGCAATCGACATTTAATATGGCCAATTTTTGATGGATCGATGGTTGTTCATCGGCACTACTTGGGAATAACCAAGCTTTTTGTGTGCAATAGCGGGCCAGCGAAAAACAAGTCTGGGCAAGTTGTTCCCGCAATGGTTTGTTTGGCGTAGCTCGCAGCCAACATAAAGAGATAAAACCATACCATAATGCGCCAG
>CAIZDF010000630.1 GCA_903931645.1 uncultured Tolumonas sp. | reverse complement strand
GCCGTACCGATAATTGATGTTGCTGGCAGTCACAATGATAAGCGTAAACTGTGCCCTGAACTTTAGTTACATCCATTTTATGGGTGGTGCGGGGCGTAATGTTAAACACCTCACCCATCACTTTTCGCCATTCTGCGCCATGCGGTTTCACCCGTCCCCATATCGCGTGCACTACTAGATGTGCAATCTCATGCGGGATCACTTCGTTTTCAAATTCAGCTTGGTTATCTTGCAGCAAAACCGGATTAAGCCGGATATGCCAGTCGCGTAACCGCGCTGTGCCTGCACATTTGCCGCGCTGATCTAACGTGATTTTGGGGTGATTAAACTCACGTTTGAAGTAACAGGCAGCTAAAGACAGGTAATGGCTAGCAACCACTTCAATCTGGATCAGGTTGGCGATGTTGGTTCTATTTGGCATTTACAGGAGGCAAAACGGACAGCTTTGGCGGGAGTATACAGATAAAACAGCGGAGTTTATCGATAAAATAAAGGGGCCGAAGCCCCTTAACATCACGAATTATTTCAAACCAGCTAAGTCGCGCAGTAATGCGGCTTTATCGGTTTTTTCCCATGGGAACTCTTCGCGTCCGAAGTGGCCATAAGCTGCAGTTTGTTTGTAGATCGGCTGGATCAGATCCAGCATTTCAATCAGTCCATATGGGCGCAGATCGAACTGATCACGAACCAACTGAGTCAATAATTCTTCACTGACTTTGCCAGTGCCAAATGTTTCAACGCTGATAGAAGTTGGCTCAGCAACACCGATGGCGTAGGAAACCTGAATTTCACAGCGATCAGCTAAACCGGCTGCCACAATGTTTTTCGCTACATAACGCGCTGCATAAGCGGCTGAACGGTCAACTTTAGATGGGTCTTTACCAGAGAAAGCACCGCCACCGTGACGAGCCATACCACCGTAGGTATCGACGATGATTTTACGGCCAGTCAGACCACAGTCACCCATTGGGCCACCGATAACAAAACGGCCAGTTGGGTTAATAAAGTATTTGGTATTTTTGCTCAACCATTCTGCAGGCAATACAGGTTTTAGGATCTCTTCGTGTACTGCTTCAATCAGATCTGGCTGACTAATATCCGGTGAATGCTGTGTTGACAGGACTACGGCATCGATACCTTCGATTTTGCCTTGTTTGTCATAAATAAAGGTGATTTGGCTTTTTGCATCCGGGCGCAACCATGGCAACGTGCCATTTTTACGTACTTCAGATTGGCGCTTAACCAGACGATGAGCGTAAGTGATTGGTGCAGGCATCAATACGTCAGTTTCGTTTGATGCATAACCAAACATCAGACCTTGGTCGCCTGCACCCTGTTCTTTAGGGTCGGCACGATCAACACCTTGATTGATATCAGGAGACTGTTTACCAATCGCATTCAGTACGGCGCAAGAATGTGCGTCAAAACCCATATCAGAGTGGGTATAACCGATATCACAAACGGTTTTACGCACCAGTTCTTCGATATCAACCCATGCAGTCGTGGTGATTTCACCGCCAACCAGCACCATACCGGTCTTGACGAAAGTTTCACAAGCGACACGCGCTTTCGGATCTTGCTCCAGAATGGCATCCAACACCGCGTCGGAAATCTGATCCGCGATTTTATCTGGATGTCCTTCTGCAACGGATTCGGAGGTAAACAGTCTTGCCATTTTAATTCTCTGTGTAAAAAGTTGAAGGCGATTGCAATGTGGTTGATAACCTGATTGCAAATAGCAGTATCCACATCTGGACGTCTATCTATGTGACTATTGTCGCAGTCAATAGAGATATCGTCAATGTACGGGGAAAATTAAGCCTCAGATCATTAAGTCAGAGGTGCGTCGCAATAAAATAACCGAGATAACATTTGCGCAACCGGTGATCAGTTTGGGACAATACACGCCTTACTTAAATGTATAGACCCAATTGAAAGCAGGAGTGACAAATGCCCTCTCGTAAAGAGTTAGCCAATGCCATCCGGGCATTGAGCATGGATGCAGTTCAAAAAGCCAATTCCGGCCACCCGGGCGCCCCTATGGGCATGGCTGATATTGCCGAAGTGCTGTGGCGTGACTTTTTGAACCACAACCCAGCTAACCCAAAATGGAGCGAGCGTGACCGTTTCATCCTTTCCAATGGTCATGGTTCGATGCTGCTTTACTCTTTGTTGCATCTGTCTGGTTATGACCTGTCCATTGAAGATCTGAAAAATTTCCGTCAGCTGCACTCCCGTACACCAGGTCACCCTGAATACGGTTATGCGCCAGGTGTTGAAACAACCACTGGCCCATTAGGTCAGGGT
>CAIZDF010000629.1 GCA_903931645.1 uncultured Tolumonas sp. | reverse complement strand
CTTTTGCTAATGCCGCTGTCTTTTTGTGCGCTACTGCTTTTTGTCGGCTTATTTTTACTCTGGCTGACACGCTGGCAGAAAAGTGGCAAGTTGCTTATCTCCATTGCCACTATAGTGTTGATTACATTTTCAGTTCGCCCAACCAGCGTAATGCTCAATCGGCCATTAGAGCAAATGTACCCCGCTTTTCCTGATAATCAGCCTGTCGATTTTATTATTGTGTTAGGCCATGGCCATGTTTCTGATCCATCGGTGCCATTAGCGAGTCAACTCACTGAAGCCGCCAGTGCGCGAATACAAGAAGCCTTACGCATAAAACGACTCAACCCCAAGGCACATATGATTTTTTCCGGCAGCATGGCTGGCGACCCAATATCCGGTGCAGAAATGTACGCCCGTGTTGCTGAAGCTAATGGCGTAGCACGCAATGACATGACATTGATTGAAAATGCCCGCGATACAGAAGAGGAAGTGGCTCGCGATAGTCAGCTAATTTCCAACCACCCTACTGCACTTGTTACCTCTGCATCGCATATGCCCAGAGCTATGACATTATTCCATCAGGTAGGTATAAACCCAATCCCAGCACCGGCACAATATGTAGGCAGAGAACAACAATTGGCCGTTCCGGCCTATGGTTATTTACCCTCCGGACGTTATCTTATGTATTCTGAAATGGCATTACATGAATGGATTGGTCAATTATGGAACCGCTTTCGTAACTAACTTGTTAACAAATAGAGCACTTTTTATTTCGTTTTGTTTTTTTTCAAGTGAAGTTCCTGATATGGATCAGTAATAAGAGAAAAAATTACGAGCAGTAACAAAATGGCGACTATTCGTCAGGCGTCACACCTTCTATAATGCGTTGCAAATACTTATAAACATCACAAACCATCCTGAGGATACAGCAAATGAGACAACACCTGATCATGGGTAACTGGAAACTGAACGGTACTAAAGCGTCTGTTGAAGCTCTGGTTGAAGGTCTGAAAGCACCAGTAGCTGCAGCTGCAAACGTTGAAGTCGCTGTTTGTGCACCTGTTATTTTCCTGGGTCAAGTTGAACAACTGACTGCCGGTTCTGCACTGAAATACGGTTCACAAGATGCAGACGTTCATACCTCTGGCGCATTTACTGGTGAAAACTCTCCAGTTATGCTGAAAGAGTTCGGCTGTAAATACGCTCTGGTTGGTCACAGCGAACGTCGTACTCTGCATGCAGAAACTGACGCTGTTGTTGCTGCTAAATACGTTGCTATTCAAGCTGGCAACCTGGTTCCTGTTCTGTGTATCGGTGAAACACTGGAACAGTTCGAAGCTAACGAAACTAAAGCGGTTGTTGAAACTCAGCTGAAAGCTGTTATCGACGTAGCGGGTATCGACTCTTTCGCTAACGCTGTTGTTGCTTACGAACCAGTATGGGCAATCGGCACTGGCAAAACTGCTACTCCAGAAATCGCTCAATCAGTACACGCACACATCCGTGCTTACCTGGCTGGTTTCAATGCTGATGTAGCTGCTAAAGTACAAGTTCTGTACGGTGGTTCTATGAACGCTGCAAATGCGGCTGAACTGCTGGCTCAAGCTGACATCGATGGCGGTCTGATCGGTGGTGCATCTCTGAAAGTGGCTGACTTCTCTGCCATCATCGAAGCTGCAGCTAAGTAATTGTTTTTGCAAGGCATCCTCCTAGAGGGTGCCTTGTTTTGTATTACACGGTCCGGATATGAACGGGTGAACTTCCAGACGGCTGATAAAATCATAACGACATGCCATGTGTAGTACTCACTCAAGAATCTGTTTGTTTTGTAATTTCTATATAGAGGCACACAATGATCAAGAAAATTGGTGTTTTGACCAGTGGCGGTGATGCACAAGGTATGAACGCGGCAATCCGCTCTGTAGTTCGTGCTGCGCTGGCTAAAGGTATTGAAGTTTATGGTATTCGTGACGGTTATTTGGGCTTACACCGCGACCGTATCGAAAAACTGGATCGCCGCAGCGTGTCAGACATCATTAACCGTGGTGGCACCATGCTGGGCTCTGCTCGCTTCCCTGCTTTCAAAGAAGAAAGTGTACGTCGTGAAGCGATCGCTAACCTGAATAAACACGGCATCGAAGCACTGGTTGTTATCGGTGGCGACGGCTCTTATATGGGCGCGAAAAAACTGACTGAAATGGGCTACCCATGTATCGGTCTGCCAGGCACTATCGACAACGATATCGCCGGTACTGATTTCACTATCGGTTTCGATACTGCACTGAACGTAGTAATGGAAGCGATTGACCGTCTGCGTGATACCTCTACTTCTCACAAACGTATCTCTGTAGTTGAAGTAATGGGCCGTCACTGTGGCGACTTAGCAATGGCAGCGGCTGTTGCTGGTGGTGCTGAATTTGTTATCGTTCCAGAAAAAGGCTTCAAAAAAGAAGACCTGCTGGCCAATATCGATGAAGGTATTGCGAACGGTAAACGTCATGCAATCATCACCATTTGCGAACACGTTACCGATGTTAACGCGTTGGCAAATCTGATCGAACTGCACACTGGTCTGGAAACTCGTGCAACAATTTTGGGTCACATCCAACGCGGTGGTTCACCAACAGCCCGCGATCGTGTATTAGCTAGCCGTATGGGCGCTTATGCTGTTGATCTGTTGAT
>CAIZDF010000628.1 GCA_903931645.1 uncultured Tolumonas sp. | reverse complement strand
TCTTAATTATATTTTTCACTATGAATATGCATATTTGTTGTTTTCATAAGGGAGGGCTCACCGCTTATAAATAACATTCGCAATGAATGATTAGTCGGGTTAATTGATGGTATGAGTGTGCAAAACCAACTGAAAATGCATGATATTTCAATCCAGTTTTCTGGTTTTTCAGCATTATCTCATGTCAATTTTGCTTTGATAGGCGGCACAACCCACGCTTTAACAGGGGCAAATGGGGCGGGTAAATCAACGCTAATGGCGGTGTTGGCAGGTACGCACGGTCACTATCAAGGGCAGATCAGTATCAATAACCAGCATATTGCGGTGACAACCCCTCGGCAGGCTCGCCAGCACGGTGTGCATCTGGTTCAACAAGAAGTTGATGTTGCCTTGGTGCCTGGTTTGAGCGTGGCGGAAAACATCATGCTTGATCAATTAGCGGAAGCAGGGTTTTACCATTCATGGAGCAAAATACGCCAACAAGCTCATGATGCACTGTCACAGCTTGGTGTCACATTAAATGTTGAACAGTCGGTCGACCGCTGCTCTTTAGCTGAGAAACAACATATTTTATTAGCGAGAGCATTAACACATGAATGCCGATTCCTAATTTTAGATGAACCGACGGCTCCGCTCGATCAACATGAAAGCGAACGTTTATTTGATGTTGTGCGGCATTTAAAGACTAGAGGTATTGGCATTGTTTTTATCTCACATCGTCTAAATGAGATCCGGGATATTTGCGACCATGTGACTATTTTACGGGATGGAAAGTTAATTGATTCTGGCCGAATGGCTGATTTTACTGATGCGCTGATTGTCGAAAAAATGCTAGGGCATCGCATAGAGGATATATATCCGCCTCGCCGAATCTTAGAAAAGGCAGACCCTTTATTACAAATAGCGGGCTTGCACGATGACCAATTACTTCATGATATCTCTTTTACATTACATCGCGGTGAAATACTTGGATTTGCCGGATTAGCAGGTGCCGGTAAAACTGAATTATGCAAAGCATTATTTGGTGCAGCATCAAGCCGTGTGCAATCAGCCTATTTGAATGGTCAGCGTTGGCATCCCCATAGCCCCGCTGACTCTGTGCGTAATGGTATCGCTTTAATTCCTGAAGAGCGTCGGAAAGAGGGCATTTTTATCGAAGAGTCAATTACGACTAATTTGTCAGTGGTTGATGATCGTGATTTCTCGGCATTCGGCATTTTTAATTTTCGAGCCGCCCGTGAATGGGCTCAAACATTAATGCAACGTTTGAAGGTTAAAGCGACCCATTCCGAACAATCATTACACCATTTATCTGGTGGTAATCAACAAAAAGTCGCGATTGGGAAATGGCTGAAAGGTCAATCCGATGTCGTGATTTTAGATGAGCCGACCAAAGGCGTGGATATTCGCACAAAGGCAGATCTATTCCGTCTCATTGAAAATCTGGCTCACGAAGGGAAAGGCATTATCTACGCATCGGGTGATTTTTCAGAACTTGTCGGGTTATGCCACCGGATTTGTATTTTGTTTGATGGCCGAATTGTGGCGGAAATTAGTGGCAATGACGCTAAGGAAGAGTTGCTCTTATTGTATTCAACCGGAGGTACACCTGCGTGAGCAAAGTAATTGATGAACGGATATCATTTTTTGATCGAAATATTGTGTCTGACTTTTTATATAAGTGGGGCATGGTACTGACGGTGTTTGTTTTGGTCGCGTTATTTTGGCTGGCGTCAGATAACTTCCTTAACCTACCTAACATCATCAATATATTGCGCTCAATTGCGATCGTAACGGTTATTGGCATCGCTGTTTCGGTTTCCTTAGTGGTTGGTGGGTTCGATCTTTCGGTTGGTTCGACGGCTTCACTCGCTAATGTTTTAGTGATGTCGATGTTTGTTTGGTATGGCTTATCACCTGTAGCAGCAATCACGGTTACTCTGCTGTTATGCCTGCTGGTTGGGCTCTTTAATGCCTTTCTGATCACTGTGCTAAAAATTCCAGACATGCTGGCCACATTAGGCAGTTTGTTCATTGTTCAAGGTGTAGCAATGACATGGAGCCGTGGTGGTTCTATTACGGAAAACATGGTGTTACCCGATGGCAATATTGCAGAAGGCGTTATTCCACCCTCATTCAGCGTATTAGGTCAGATCCCCGTCATTGTCATCATTATGTTGATCGTCACTGTCATTGCTCAGTTAGCGCTGTCGTTCACTCGTCACGGCCGCAGACTTTATGCCATCGGTAGTAACGCCGAAGCGGCGCGGTTATCGGGCATTCCGATCAACCGCTATCGGGTTGCAGCCTATCTGATCTCATCAGTCTTGGCAGGGTTGGGCGGAATTTTGCTGGCTTCCCGTATTGGCTCTGCGCAGGTTAACGCAGGTAGTAGCTATCTGATGGATGCAGTTGCCGCTGCGTGGATCGGCTTTTCTCTGGCAGGTTCGGGCAAACCCAATGCCTTAGGCACCTTGGTGGGCGCCGTTATTCTCGGTGTATTACAAAACGGTCTCGTCATGATCTCCGTTCCTTATTACGCCATGGACATTATTAAAGGATTGGTTCTCGCGATCGCGTTAGCCATTACTTACATCCAACGTCGTTAGGTAAATAACAATCACAACAAGGATTTAAACCATGAAACTACTGTCTTTCTCTTTTTTAGCGCTCAGTCTTTTTACCGCATTGCCAACATTAGCGGCAAGCGATGCGGCCGTTCCACAGGCAATCAGTCAACATAATGGCCCTGTGCGTATCGCTGTGATCCGTAATTTGGGTTCAGACGACAATACAGCCCAATTTGTTGCAGGTGCCGTGCAAGAAGGCAAAAAACTGGGTTTTCAGGTCAACACGTTCCTGAGTAATGGTGATGATGCCCGTTTTCAAGATTTTGTGAGTCAGGCGATCAGTGAAAAATACGATGGCATTATTTTGTCACAAGGCCGTGACCCGTATTCTACAGAACTGATCAAACGGATTGTCGATAATAAAATTGCTGTTTCGGTGTTTGATACCGCGGTGAATGGCACTATTCCAAATGTCACTGTAACTCAACAGGATGATGCGTCATTAACGCAGGCTTCTGTGGGTGAAGTAATCAAAGATTTCAATGGCAAGGCGAATATCGTCAAGCTCTGGGTTGCCGGTTTTCCACCCATGGAACGTCGCCAAGCAGCCTATCAGCAGATCCTGAAAAGTAACCCCGGTATTAAAGAATTAGAGTTTGTCGGTGCAGTCTCTTCTGATGTGCAAGGTGACACAGCCAATAAAGTCGGTGCATTGCTGGCGAAATATCCGAAAGGAAAAATTGATGCGATTTGGGGTACATGGGATGCCTTCAGTCAGGGTGCTTATAAAGCGTTAAAAGAGAATGGTCGTACTGAAATTAAGCTTTATAGCATCGATACATCGAATCAAGATCTGCAGTTGATGAAAGAAGATGGAAGCCCATGGAAAGTGAGTGTGGCTGTCGACCCGAAACTGATTGGTGCAGTGAATTTACGCTTAGTTGCCAACAAGATTGCGGGAGAAAAAACACCAGCCACTTATGAATTTAAAGCTGCATCCATTTCTCAATCGCTCGTTAATAGTCAGTCTGGGCCTGTGAGTGTTGCTGGTTTAGCGAAGATTATTCCAGGTTGGGGGCAGTCTACCGATTTTGTTGCGCCGTGGTTTGCCACGTTAGAAAAACAGCATGCTAAGCAATAGGAATTAGAGATGAGCACTCATGTTCCTAAGCCAGATTACAGCCGCAATATGCGGCTGTTAAGCCAATCCGATCAGGGGGGGCGAACCGATGGTATGCAGGTTATGGTGCACCGTGGTTATGCTTATGTCGGGCATTTCATATCAAAAGGGTTTTCCATCATTGATGTGCGTGATCCGCGAAACCCTAAAACCGTTGGTTATGTGCCTGCGCCCGAGGGGACATGGTGCTTGCATCTTCAAACGCACGACAATTTACTGTTAGTCGTTAATGCGCGCGATCTGTTTGCTGAGCTGGTTTCCACCGATGAAAAAACCTATTACACCCGCTCAATATCAGAATCGATTCATTCTGATGCTGTTCGCCATTGGAGCGCAGGTTTACGAATTTTCGATATCTCGCAGCCAGCTGAACCTCGCGAAATTGGATTTTTATCGCTCGATGGTATTGGCATTCATCGAATTTGGTATGTCGGTGGCCGTTGGGCTTATGTTTCGGCTCTCTTAGATGGTTTCACTGATTATATTTTTCTGACTATTGATTTATCTGATCCCACAAAACCAAAGGTCGCGGGGAAATGGTGGTTGCCGGGCATGAATCAGTCTGCCGGTGAAACGGCAGCTTGGGCTGATGGCAAACGTTATGCATTACACCATGCGATTATTGATGGTGACACGGCATATGCGAGCTGGCGCGATGGCGGCTTGACGTTGCTTGATGTGAGCGATCGCGCTGACCCGAAGTTGATCAGTCATCGCAACTGGAGCCCACCGTTTGGTGGCGGCACGCACACCGCACTGCCATTACCGAAACGTAATTTATTGGTGGTAGCCGATGAAGCGGTTCTCGATGATCAAGCCGACGGAGAAAAGTTGATTTGGCTGTTTGATATTCGCGATCCGGCCAATCCAGTCAGTATTGCTACGTTTCCACAACCGAATGAAATTGACTACGTCGCGAAAGGAGCTCATTTCGGCCCTCACAACTTGCACGAAAATCGGCCCGGTAGTTTTGTCAGTGATACGTTAATTTTCGCGACTTACCAGAATGCGGGCGTTCGTGCATATGACATCTCTAATCAATATCAACCCGTTGAAGTTGGTGCTCTGGTGCCTGCAGCACCAATGAGAATGATCGATCCGCGGCCAGATCGACCATGCGTCATTCAATCTGCTGATGTATTTGTCGACATAAACGGCATCATTTACAGCACCGATTACAACAGTGGATTATCGATTATTGAATATCTTGGCTAGATAGCATGAGCAGCTACGAGCGATTTTTGATTTAAAGAGGTTGTTATGACGCAAAAAACAGATCTAACTTCATTAGTCGAACTAGGG
>CAIZDF010000627.1 GCA_903931645.1 uncultured Tolumonas sp. | reverse complement strand
TAGTACAAGATCTGGTGTGTGACGAAATCAAATCGCATCTGTTGGCTGATAAAATGGTCACGAAACTGGCGCTGAACTGGTCGGATACTGTCAGTTTTGTGTTGAGTGATGATCTGTCGCTCAAACGTCTGAAATTCAGTGAAGAACTGCGTGAACAGAATGAAGACGTCGTATCGGAAGATCAGGTCGCTCGCATGGATGCTGACTTTGCGCTGATGACCGGTGAACTGGCAAAATTCGTTCCTGAGCTGGTGGCAGCACTCGGCGGAGAAAAAGCCGAATAACCGCATTCGTTTAGCACCAAACTAGATAAAAACAATGTAAAAACAGCGGGAATGAGCATATCGTCCCGCTGTTTTTACAGATATATCCTTAATACCCCTTTCCAGAGTACAATCGCGCGCCCGATGCCATCAGGTGGCATCTTACTGACCTGTGATCAGACAAGAGAGAACAACATGTTTAAACCAGAATTACTGTCTCCAGCGGGAACGCTGAAGAATATGCGTTATGCCTATGCTTACGGTGCCGATGCGGTTTATGCTGGCCAGCCCCGTTACAGCCTGCGTGTGCGCAATAACGAATTTGATCATGCCAATCTGCAATTGGGGATCAACGAAGCGCATGACTTAGGAAAAAAACTGTATGTGGTCGCCAATATTCAGCCGCATAACTCTAAGTTAAAAACTTTTGTCCGCGACATGAAACCCGTGATCGATATGGGACCGGATGCCTTAATTATGTCCGATCCGGGCCTGATCATGATGGTACGTGAAAACTTCCCGGAAATGCCGGTGCATTTGTCAGTGCAAGCCAACGCCGTTAACTGGGCGACCGTGAAATTCTGGGAAAAAATGGGCTTGGAACGCGTGATCCTGTCACGTGAGCTGTCTATTGAAGAAATCGAAGAGATCCGCCAACAGTGCCCAGATATTCAGTTGGAAGTGTTTGTGCATGGCGCGCTGTGCATGGCCTATTCCGGTCGTTGCCTGCTGTCAGGTTATCTGAACAAACGCGACCCGAACCAAGGCACCTGCACCAACTCTTGTCGTTGGGAATATAACGTACACGAAGGCAAACAGGATGATGTTGGCCAGATCGTGCATAAACAAGAGCCAATTCCGGTCAAAATTGAACCAACTCTGGGTCTCGGTGCCCCAAGCGACGCACTGGTTCTGCTGGAAGAGAAAAATCGCCCAGGTGAATTCATGACTGCGTTCGAAGATGAACACGGTACTTACATCATGAACTCTCGCGATTTGCGTGCCATCCAGCATGTTGAACGTCTGAGCAAACTGGGTGTGCATTCACTGAAAATTGAAGGCCGGACTAAATCTTTTTACTACTGCGCACGTACTGCACAAGTATATCGTCAGGCCATTGATGACGCGGCAGCAGGTAAACCATTTAACGCCAACTTGATGGGCACGCTGGAAAATCTGGCTCACCGCGGTTACACCGAAGGTTTCCTGCGTCGTCATGTGCATTCTGATTATCAGAATTACGACTACGGCTACTCCGTTTCCGACAGCCAGCAGTTTGTGGGTGAAGTGCTGGAACGCAGTGCCAACGGCATGGCGAAAATTGCGGTGAAAAATAAATTCCTCGTTGGTAACAGCCTGGAATTGATGACACCACAGGGCAATATCAGCTTTGAATTAGCGCACATGGAAAATAAAAAAGGTGAGCAGATTGAAGTTGCCCCAGGTGATGGCCATATTGTGGAAATTCCGGTGCCGGAAAATGTTGACCTGAGTTACGGCATTTTATTGCGTAATCTGGATGATAAAGAAAGCACCCGCCAACCGCATGCGGCGGCTTAACGATGGCACTACTGATCACCGAGGCTTGCACTAATTGCGATATGTGTGAACCCGAATGTCCGAATCAGGCCATTTATATGGGCGATAAGGTATATGAAATTATGCCAGATCGTTGTACCGAATGTGTGGGCTTCTATGAGGAGCCCACCTGTGTGCGGGTGTGTCCGATCAACTGTATTATCACTGATCCGGCACACCCAGAATCAGAGCTTGAATTACTCAATAAATTTATATCGTTATATGAAAAAGGAGACTAAATGGAACCAGTAATGATTTATGGCAAACCTGATTGCCCTTACTGTGAAATGGCCGTGAAGTTTTGCGAAGAGCGTGACTTTGCGTTTACCTACATTGATATTTTTGCAACCGGCATGACTGTTGCCGATCTGCAGAAAAAAGTAGGCCAGCCAGTTCGCACAGTGCCACAGATTTTTGTCGGTAAAAAACACGTTGGTGGTTATACCGATTTTTATAAAGCAGTGACTGAAAACCTGCTGTAAGTAAGCATTAACTCCGCCCGGAGTTCAGCAGCACGGATGCTGCTGGCGACATTTTCATCTTCCTGCCAAAAGAACATTGCCTGTTGCCTCCCCTCGCCCTATAATCGCGCCGTTTTCTAACCCCGTTCTTTAACATCCAGTGGTGAATCCATTATGCATCCCATGCTGAATATTGCTGTCCGCGCAGCCCGTAGTGCTGGTCAGGTTATTGTGAAAAGTTTTGCTGATCCAAGCAAAATTGAAACCATGCAAAAGGCTATGAACGATTTTGTTACTAACGTCGATCGTGAAGCGGAAAACGTGATCATTCAGACGATCAGAAAATCTTACCCTGACCACAGCATCGTGGCAGAAGAGAGCGGTTTGAGCAGCGGTAAAGACGCTGATTACCAATGGATTATCGACCCACTGGATGGCACTACCAACTTCGTTAAAGGCATTCCTCATTTCGCTGTCTCTATTGCCCTGCGCATTAAAGGCCGTACCGAAGTGGGCGTTGTTTATGACCCAATCCGTGATGAACTGTTTACCGCTTCCCGTGGTGCTGGCGCACAGCTGAACGGCTACCGTCTGCGTTGCAGCAATGCGAAAGATCTGAACGGTTGTGTATTAGCCACTGCCTTCCCACATCGTCACCGTCACCATTACCAGTCTTTCCTGACTATGTTTAACAACATATTCCAAGAATGTGCTGATATCCGCCGTGCCGGCGCAGCCAGTCTGGATCTGGCCTATGTGGCTGCTGGCCGCATGGACGGTTACTGGGAACTGGGTCTGAAGCCATGGGATCTGGCTGCTGGTGAACTGATTGCTCGTGAAGCGGGTGCAATTGCTACCGATTTTGCCGGTGGTCATAACTATGACAACAGCGGCAATATCGTTTGTGGTAACCCACGCATTGTGAAAGCACTGCTGGCGAAAATCCGCGAAGAGTTACCAGAGTCACTGGCTAAATAAGCCCGTTCACTGGTAAACAAAGTGTTCGGATGTGCTACCGTTTTCGGTAGCACATCATGACTAAAACTCCTACCACCAGCCCCCAGAACGCAGAACCGACGCCCCACAAACTCAACCCACTGGCAGTCACCAGAAACGTCAATAAGGCAGCTTCCCGCTGATGTTCATCATGCAAGGCTGCATGCAAGCTCGCCCCTATCGTGCCAAACAACGCAATGCCCGCCACACCCATGATCAATGCGCCCGGCAAGATGGCAAACAAGGTCACAATACTGGCACCAAACACACCCGCAATTAGATAGCCAGCGCCCGCAAACACTGCTGCTTTATAACGCTGTTTTGAATCTTCATGCGCTTCCGGCCCCATACAAATCGCCGCCGTGATCGCCGCCAGATTAATGGCAAAACAACCCAATGGCGCCAATAGCAGGTTAAGAACGCCCGTAACCGTCAAAGAAGCCGACACCGGTGCCTGATAACCGTTCGCTCTCATCACCGCAATACCGGGTAAATTCTGTGAAGCCATGGTGACAATAAACAGTGGTAAGCCAACGCCAAGCAGCGTGGCGAGATCAAACGACGGCCAGATCAGCACCGGAGACACAAACGTCAGTGGCTGAGTATTGGCCTGCAAAAGCCCTTGTTGCCACGCAACCACACTGCCCACCACCAAGACAAACAAGATTGCGTAACGTGGATAAAACTGCTTCGCCAATAAATAAACCAGTAACATACTGATGATGAGTGCAGGCTGGAGTGGCATCTGTTCAAACACTTTCATACCAAAGCGAACCAGCACACCCGCTAACATCGCCGAGGCCAATGCGGTTGGGATCTTATGCATCAGTCGGGCAAACAGACCAGTGACACCACACAGGCTGATCAAGAATGCGGAAAACAAAAATGCACCAGTTGCCAACGCAGGTGTGACCCCTTGTAAGCTGCTGATCAGTAATGCAGCGCCCGGTGTCGACCACGCAGTTAAAATCGGCTGGCGATAATAAAACGATAAAATCAGTGTACTTAACCCAGAACCAAGACATAGCGCAAACAACCATGAGCTGGTTAACTGTGCATTCGCGCCAGTCATGCTGTTAGCAGCTTGAAAAATCAACGCCACGGAACTACTGAACCCGACCAGATTCGCCACAAATCCGGCGACCGGTAAACTTAATGCAAAACGCATTACCCTCTCCTATTTTGCTGACCGCCCAAAGAGATAAAACCTGCAGTGACAAACTCGGCCTGTCAGGTTAGTCTGACGATATATCCATGTGCGTTATAACGCTCAAATTACCACAAGCCTCAATTGTGCGCTATAACGCACAGCCATATAAATGGACTATTAATGCTGGAACTGACTCAACACATTGCAGCTACGTTGCAGTTGTTACGCAAACAGAGAAGCTGGAGTTTAGATAAAGCAGCGCAAGCCACTGGCGTGAGTAAAGCGATGCTGGGGCAAATTGAACGCGGTGAATCAAGCCCGACCGTCGCAACCTTGTGGAAAATTGCGACCGGATTTGAGACTTCGTTTTCTACCTTTCTCGAACCCTCAACCACACCACAGACGCTTTGGTTAGGCGATAGTGCTGCCGAAATACAGCATATGACTGGTGGAGATATCGCCGCCAAAGCGATCATCCCGTTTGATCCCAAATTTGGCTTTGAGTTATTACAAGTCACGCTACCCGCCGGCATTGAATATCACTCAGCCGCACATGCCAATGGCGTAACAGAGCATGTTATTCCGCTCAATGGTTCATTAGAGGTGTTGATTGAAGGCCAGTGGCAGCAATTAGCGGCGGGCGATGCTGTGCGCTTCGATGCATCGAAAGCGCACGGTTATCGTAATAGCTCAAATATTGAAGTGAAATTTCATAATTTGATTAGTTATAGCTAATTTTATCTAATTGATAAATAAGACTTACTAACTAATATATCGAATGTAAGCAACTGATCCGGCAAGATTTTGGAATGCATGGATTATC
>CAIZDF010000626.1 GCA_903931645.1 uncultured Tolumonas sp. | reverse complement strand
GCCGCGGTGTTATTGTTGGCGGTGGGTACAGCAGTCACGGTCTGCCTGCTTGCCTTGTTTTGGCATAGCATGCGCCATCTGGCTATTCGCCTGCTCAGTCACCGCTCATCCGGTTTGTGGTTACCTTACGGGCTGGAAATTCTTTCATTATTGGGCGGAATTTTACTGATCGTGATGGGTTATGGCATGACGCAAATCGTCACAACGCAGGTCTCCCCTTTCTTTATGCCACATTGATCCTGAGATCCTTTCTAATAAATCGAACGATTTAGTGGCAATAATCCGCTTATTTTTCGCTTAATTTAGCGCCATACTGCCACTTGTAAATAAAATGTAACAACAGGTGGAAGTATGTCGCAGATCAGCCGTAAAACAGAACATATCGTACAAGGTCAGCCAACCCGCGATGGTGCTGGTGTTAATCTGATCCGTGTACTGACCCAACAATGGCAACGTCGTCTTGATCCCTTCCTGATGCTGGATGAATTTCGCTCTGACGATCCGAATGACTATATCGCCGGTTTTCCGGAACATCCACACCGCGGCTTTGAAACCGTCACCTATATGCTGGCAGGCCAAATGCGCCATAAAGACAATGCCGGCCATGAAGGCGTCGTCGGCCCCGGTGATGTGCAATGGATGACGGCAGGCAAAGGTATTCTGCATTCCGAAACACCGGAGCAAGTTGCCGGTTTAATGCATGGTTTCCAGCTGTGGATCAATTTGCCTGCCAAAAACAAATTGGCAAAGCCAACCTACCAGGAAGTGCCTAGCGCGCAGATCCCGGTGCTAACCAGCGCCGAAGGGCATCAGGTTAAAGTGATTGCCGGTGACTGGTTGGAAACCACAGGTCCACTGCATCGGCCAGATACTGAACCCCTGTATCTTGATCTGCAGTTACAAAACGACACACCACTGTTTGTGCCGATCCCCACTGAGCACAATGCGTTTGTGTATGTGGTACAAGGCCAACCGCTCGTAGCGGGCCAACGCATTGCGCCAAGACGGATGGCAATCTTAAGCAATGACACTCTAGCGAATAGCGTTTTGTTGCAAGGGCAAGCCGGTGATCAGTTGCTGGTGTTATCCGGCCAGCCATTGAAGGAACCTATCGTTCAATGGGGACCGTTTGTCATGAACACCCGCGATGAGATCGAGCAAGCGATCAATGATTATCAATCTGGACAGTTGTAACTTTTGCGATCAAAAAAGGCGGCTCGCTGTGTTATCTACAGGTGACCGCCTTCTGATTTTTAGGTGTGGGGGATCGCGTTATTCCGCGAAGTAAGTACCCCAACCGTCATAATCGACATGGTACTTTTTGCACAACGGCAACAGTGTAGAAATCTCAGCCGTGATGCGCTCAACGTTCAAGCTACCTTCTTTGGTCGCATCGAAACAGAACACGATTGCACCATCATCCAACTCGACTTCTTCCGCATCTTCCACTTCAAAACCGGCTTTGTACAGATCCACCGCCAGCTTTTCCAGACAGTCGAAATCCAGTGCCGCAAAATGATGTTCTATCGGATATTCCACATCCGGATCACTACCATCTTCCAGCAACTCAGCAATGATCTCTGCCGTCTCTTCCTGCCATTCCTGTAATTCCTGATTCATTTCTGCTCCTTGACCTGAACCGTTATGTCGCGAGACTTCTTGCTTCGCTGATCCTGATTTTTCTTGTGCCATAATTACAGACTAGCCAATTTATCGGATGGCAAAGCCAATTCCGCATTTTTATTAATACCAACACCATGCGCCAGAATATCACGTGCGATCTGGTGCGCTTCATCCAGCGAATGCATCTGGTAGGTGCCACATTGATATTCATTCAGTTCAGGGATCTTCGCCTGATCAACAACCTTCAGCACATCTTCCATCGCGGCTTGCCATGCAGCGGCAACACGAGTTTCATCCGGCGTACCAATTAAACTCATGTAAAAACCGGTACGGCAACCCATCGGTGAAATATCAATAATTTCAACACCATTGCCATTTAAATGATCACGCATAAAACCAGCAAACAAATGCTCTAAAGTATGAATACCGCGCTCAGGCAAAATCTGCTGGTTCGGCACACAAAAACGCAAATCAAAGACGGTGATCGGATCGCCATGCGGGGTTTGCATCTGCTTTGCGACACGCACAGCGGGTGCTTGCATGCGAGTATGGTCAACGGTAAAACTATCTAATAACGGCATGCTGCCTCCTCT
>CAIZDF010000625.1 GCA_903931645.1 uncultured Tolumonas sp. | reverse complement strand
GTTCACTTCAACCTGATTCACGGCAGGTACAACTTTGTTGAAAGCTATTAAGTCAGCAAGACGATCAGGATGAAAATTACTGACACCAATTGCTCTGATGTATCCCGCTTGCTGCAACTCTTCCATTGCCCGCCATGCACCATGAACATCACCATAAGGCTGATGGATCAAATACAAATCAACATAGTCCATATTTAAGCGTTTTAGTGAACGAGCAAACTGTGCTTTTGCGCCTTCATAGCTGGTATCTTGTAACCAGAGCTTAGTTGTTACGAAAAGCTCGTTACGATCAATACCACTTTGTTTGATCGCATTTCCCACCTGTGTTTCATTCTGATATGAAGCAGCAGTGTCAATAAGACGGTAACCTGTTTCAATTGCATCGATAACTGCGCGTTCACATTCAGCCGCATTGGTCATTTGAAAAACGCCGAACCCTAATAAAGGCATTTCAACGCCGTTGTTTAATGTGATTGTTTGCATTTCTTTAACCTATGGAAAGAAGATTCCTATAAATAATAACTGATCTAAAGCTATAAAATTAGGTAATGAATATTGCAAAAGGTTGTGAATTTAATTCATTAATCAATGGTATTTATACGCAGACAACTTATTATTTATTTTTAACCCGTGATCAATCCAAATTCTTTTCTTTTGTTCATTTATGAATTTAATTCATAAGCGCATTATTTTTATGCGCCTTGTTGTGATGTTCATCATCCGATACGTTATTTATATCGACATCAAATTGTAAAACATAACGACGGACGAAGTATGATCAAAAGAAAATTAGGCCGAACCAACCTGATGATCTCCCCCATTGCCATTGGTGGGGCGGCTTTTGCGTATGAGCATAAATCGACAAACTGGCATCCGAAAACAGAAGCAGGAAGTGATATTGTTATCGCCACACTAAACAAGGCTCTTGATTCCGGTATCAATTATATTGATACCGCGCCTGCTTATGGTGACGGTTTCAGTGAAACACTAGTTGGCAAAGTGATGAAACATCGCCGTGATGATTGTGTTCTGGCCAGCAAAGTCTGGTATGAACATGATAAACAAGGCGTGATCAAGAGTGTTCATGACAGTCTGAGACGCTTACAAACAGACCATATTGATATTCTGCAAATTCATGGCCGTATGTATCAACCATCTGAGGTTGAGCATATTTTGCACGGTGGACCTCTCGACGCCTTAATTGAATTACGTGACTCGGGAAAAATTGGCCATATCGGGATCACTACCGAAGAACCATGGACTGTTATCCCCTTTCTGAAAAATGACAATATAGAGGTTTATCAGATTGCTTATAACTTTATTTATCAGGCCGCTGCTCGCCATTTTCTGATTGAGGCAGAAAAAGTAAATGCGGGTGTGGTCAGCATGCGCACAATGACCTCAGGTATCTTCCAACGCGAAGCTCAGTTCCTTGCTCCGGAATGGCAACAAGCTCGTGATTTGTATGAAGTCAGTTTGAAATTTGTTTTATCTGATTCCCGTGTTCATGCCAGCATTGTGGGTATGCGCTGGCCATATGAGGTCGAGCAAAATATAGCCCTTATCAGTGATTGGGAACCTTCGACAGATTTCGCCAAAATGCCTCGTTTAACCTTTGAAGTCTATAAAGCAGAAGATAACGAATTAGCCTGACCCCTTAATACTCAGGGAGTCATGGCTCCCTGAACTCATCTTTCTTTTCTTTAAGAACAACCATCGAAAATTACATTGAATTTGTCCAGCACCTACAAACTTGCGGTAGACAATAAAAGCGAATTATTCACGTTGTTGATATTAAGCGTTAGGTTGAGACCACTTGTCCCATTTTTTGCTCAGACAAAAATTTTCGCTAATCGCTGTTTCAGTCTTGCTAAATCGCCGTCAATGTCGGGATTTTTCATCACATCAAAACAAGAGAAAGAAGGTAGAACATCCGCACCACAAAACTTGTAACTGGCGGTGTAGCAGGTCATCACATCATCGAC
>CAIZDF010000624.1 GCA_903931645.1 uncultured Tolumonas sp. | reverse complement strand
GTATCGCTACTGCTCACTGGTTTCTGCTGCTGACGGCATTACTGCACCATTCACTGCACAGACTAGCCCCGTGTGTTGCCGTCGTAGAGCGAGCCTAAGCGTCCTCTGATAGCAACTGCGAACAGTTTTAACAGGCCGTGTATTATGAAACAAGTAGAATTGAGCCGCTTACATCCCCGTCCTGAATGACGGGGTTTTACGCTACTCTGTGATAAAATTATGAGCAAGCTTTTTATTTTTTCATCACCTAGCCGTTACGCATTTGGTTCATAACGGCCTTACCGTGTTACCACAAACCCATGCTTATCAACATGGCGAAAAGCTGGCTTTTCGCGTGCTGCCCCAATTGGTGCTGGAAGGAGCACCCAAGCATGACATAAATGATGTGTTTCGCTTTGCATGCAGTTTAGGTTTACCTACAAATCTAAGTGGCATTGGCATCAACAATCTTTCGCCACAAGACCTACTGGCTATCGGCACACGCACCTGTGCACTGGAAGAAACGGTGCATAATGAGCCTTTTGCCGTGGTCCCTAAAATGATAGCTGAGGCTATCGCTGCAGCTGATGCAGTGAGATCATAACCTTAAATAAGTGGAGATATAATGATGGGAGGCGTGGGTTCTTTTATAGTTTTTGAAAATGATAAAGTCATTATTTGGGAGTTGCTGCTAGAACCGGGGCAGCAAACGGCTTGCCATACCCATAAGTATGACTATATTTTTTATGTGCTTGAAGGTTCTAAGCTGGAAGTGTTTGATAAGCATGACGCATTTCTATTTGCTTTTGATGCAAACACGGGGGATGCTTTCGCATTTACATGCCGGGAAGGTGAGCTTTTTTCAAGTGATGGCAAGGACTTACAAGTAAGCGCTACGCATAGCGCCCGTAATGGTGGAAAGACCCGCTACCGAGAGATACTGGTTGAAACAAAATAATATGAAAACTACTACCTTCGAGAAAGCCTTGCCGACAGATAAAGTCGCTGAATTAACTCGACTAAAAGACATCATTTTAGGTTTAAGTTCTATTATTGATCAAATCGACGGTTATGTTTATTTGAAAGATACTGAAGGGCGTTATAGTTTTGTCAATCAAAAAATTCGTAAGGACTTTGGTTTTTCTGCGGAAAATAGCATAAGCCCTAAGCAAAGCTATTTATTTGATGTTAAATTTTCGAAAGAATTTAATGTTATTGATAAGCAGGTTATGGATACCGGAAAAGAAGAAAAGCGTGTGATCAAAACAGCTAATGATGCACGAATTTACTCCAGTATTAAAAGCCCTGTTCGGGATGGTGATAATCAAATTATTGGCATGTGCGCTATTTTAACTGACATTACCTCGCACAAACTGGCTGAACAAGAATTTGAGTACGCCAATATCAGTATCGCACAAAGTTCAACGGTACTTTATATGGCGCGTGCTGTTGAAGGAGCACCTCGCATCTATACCTCTCCTAATGTGACGCAATTTGGATATTCCGTTGAAGAATGCAAGCAAGGTCTTTTTAGGTTTCCTGACTTTGTGCATGAAGAGGATCGCCCTCGTGTCATGGAAGGTGTACGCAGTATGTTTGAAAATGGCGTCGATGTCCTCGAATCTCAATACCGTCTGGTTACTGCCCAAGGCGACATCCGCTATATTCTTGATAGAACGAAAGCCATTCGCGATAAATCCGGGCAGATTACATTTTGGCAAGGTGCTCTTACCGACATAACTGATCGCTGGTTGGTGG
>CAIZDF010000623.1 GCA_903931645.1 uncultured Tolumonas sp. | reverse complement strand
TGCAGCGGATTGGTTTTGTATTTCAGTTTCATTTCCTGCTGGCAGAGTTCTCTTCGCTGGAAAATGTCATGTTACCGATGAGAAAACTCGGGCAGCTTTCTGAACAACAAGCAAAACAGAAGGCAAGTCAATTGCTGGAAAATCTGGGCATGCAAGAGCATCAGCATAAATTACCCAGCCAGCTTTCCGGCGGACAACGACAGCGGGTCGCCGTTGCCCGAGCCTTAGCAAATGATCCTGTGCTGATTTTAGCCGATGAACCTACGGGGGCGTTGGACACCAAATCGAGTGTAAATGTCCGCACCATATTGCATGATCTTTCCCAAAATCATCAGTGTGCAATTATCGCCGTAACGCACGATGCAGAATTTGCCAAAGTGGCTGATCGGCAAATTCATTTGATCGATGGACGCTTGGTGCCACGATGACAGAAAAATACCAATTAGTTCATCAGCTTATGCATCGTCTGATGCAATTCAGACGAAATCGTATGTAATTGATGACTCGTTCCTTCAGTCACATTCGCATTGTCCTGATTGTCAGTAGCAATATCTTTAATCTCAATTAAGTTGCGTGAAATATCTTCAACAACCGATGTTTGCTCTTCAGCTGCAGTGGCTATCTGTTGAGTCATATTATGAATTTCACTGATTGCTGTTGTAATTTGTTGCAACATATCACCCGCTTCAGTGACTTTTTCAACACTATCACCACTCAATAACCGACTACTCGAAATCGCCTGTACCGCATCTTTCGTTCCGCTTTGTACAGTCGTAATGATGGTATTAATTTCAGCTGTAGAATCTGCCGTACGTTTTGCCAATGTGCGAACTTCATCCGCAACAACTGCGAATCCTCGCCCATGCTCACCAGCTCTCGCTGCTTCAATGGCCGCATTTAATGCGAGTAAATTAGTCTGTTCGGCAATATTGCGGATCACTTCTAATACCGTACTGATCCGGCGACTATCTTCATCTAACTGCTGAATAACACCGGCCGTATTTTCTATTTCACCACTCATTCGGGTAATCATGGTGATGGTTGACTGCATCACCTGTTCGCCCTCTTTCGCTGCGCGATCAGCTTGATTTGCAGCGACAGCTGCTGTCTCTGCGCTATTCGCTACATCCTGGGCAGTGGCAGACATTTCATGCATTGCTGTCGCGACCAAATCAGTCCGCTCTAATTGATCTCGGGCACTGCCAGCCATAATACTGGAGGTGCTTTTTAGTTTTGAGCTAGATTGATCGAGCTGATCGATACTTTGTGTCAGTTGAGTGAATGTACTAAATAAAGAATCGCGCAGGATATTAGCCGCTTTAGCCAATGAACCTAATTCATCTTGCCGTTGGATCTGGAAGCCACGCTCGAAATGACCCTGACTGAGTTGCGTTATATAACCAATCACGTCACGGATAGGGTGAATAATCCGACGATTGATCAGCCAGATACCAAATAAAATCACCAAGACACTCGATGCAATAATAGTAGCAATGCCAAGGAAAATAGCGTCATTAGCATGTTCACGAATAAGTAATGATTCTTTGTCGGCTTTTCCATGTAACAATTTAACCAGCGCAGACATTTTGTCACTCGCACCACGGTCAATACCTGTTACCGCTTTGTCTCCTACAGCTGGATCAGCTCCGGCCGCTAAAAAAACGTCTTTGCCTTTACGATAGGCAACACCTAATTGTGTATGTTCATCAAGTAGTTCTTTTATTTGAGAAACTAACGCCGGATCGTTTTGATTTGTTGCCAATGTTTGTAATGCTATCAATTGAGCATTAACTTTCGATTCCTGAGACTCAAACTGTTTCCAGTACTTATCCAAACTCTCCGGTTTTTTTCCCCGCAATAAAACATTTTTCCATTCCTGCACCTGAATTTTAAATTCCAGATTTGCAGTATCAACCATTTGAGAGGACTTAAGCGTTCCAGACATCAGATCACTATAAGCAGTGACAGCCTGAGACAAATATCGGAAACAAAATAATGCAATAAGAATGACGAGGAAGACGCTAGCTCCTTGCAATGTGAGCAATTGACTACGTAATGAACGATTAATAGACATAGGAAACTATGACCCTCTGTATTTGTAACTAAAATCTGATTTTAGACTATAGCACCAACTTCATTTATTACATTTTTATGACAAACCAATTTTGGGGCTAATCGCCACCGCATTAGCAGAAGGAAATTATCTTGATGACGCTATTCTGTTTTTATGGGGAACCTTAGCTGTCGGCTCTGTAGATAATTTGGTTCGACCTATGGTGATCAGTAATGCAACCCGAATTCCTTTTTTACTGGTCATGTTTGGCGTACTCGGTGGATTAGCCAGATTCAGTTTAGTGGGGTTATTTCTTGGGCCGGTCATATTGGCAGTGTTAATAGCTGTGTGGCAAGAATGGTTGGAGGA
>CAIZDF010000622.1 GCA_903931645.1 uncultured Tolumonas sp. | reverse complement strand
CCGGACAACCGCTGCTGATCATCGAATCCATGAAAATGGAAATTGAAGTGCTGGCACCGCATGCCGGAGTGGTCATTAATGTATGTCGTGAAGCCGGCCAACAAGTGCGGGCCGGGCAACGCTTACTGGTATTAGGGGAATAATCATGAAGCAACCGATCACCATTAGCGCTATTCATGATGCCTATCGTAGTGGAATTTTAACTCCGCATAAGTTACTACATCGTTGTCTGCAGCATGCACAAGCTGATGATAATCACGCGTGGATCAGTGTGTTATCACCAAAACAATTGGATGATTATCTGCAAAAACTTGCTGGTCATTCCCCCGACGATTTACCGCTGTTCGGCATTCCTTTTGCCATCAAAGATAATATTGACCTGGCGGATTTGCCCACTACAGCTGCGTGCCCTAACTATGCCTATCAGCCATTAGAATCGGCGTTTGTGGTTCAGCAACTGATCGCGGCGGGGGCTATTCCGCTGGGCAAAACTAATCTCGATCAGTTTGCGACCGGGTTGGTGGGCGTACGCAGCCCATATGGGGCGTGTCAGAACAGTTTTGACCCAGCTTATATTTCGGGTGGTTCCAGTGCGGGGTCTGCGGTGTCGGTTGCAACCGGGCAGGTCTGTTTCTCATTAGGTACCGACACTGCGGGTTCAGGTCGCGTACCTGCGTCCTTCAATAATCTGTATGGCTTAAAATGCACCAAAGGCCGAGTGAGTTGTACGGGCGTCGTGCCTGCGTGCCAGAGCCTTGATTGTGTCACGATTTTTACCGCGACAGCTGCTGATGCCAAAGCCGTGTGGCAGGTGGCGGGTGCGTTTGATCCGCTCGATCCGTTTGCGCGAGCGGCAGTGCTGGCCAAAGCGATTCCAGCCACATTCAAATTTGGCGTGCCAGCGCCTGAGCAGCTTGCTTTCTTTGCTGATGAAGCGGCGGAAGTGTTGTTTTGGCAATCGGTCGAAACGCTGACAGAACTTGGTGGTGAAGCCGTCACGATCAATCTTGAACCGTTTGTACAGGCGGCGAAATTACTCTATGACGGCCCGTATGTGGCAGAACGTCTGGCCGCGATTAAAGATTTTTTCCGCGACGATCCAACGCGTTGTTTACCTGTTATTCAAACCATTGTCGGTGGCGCAGAAAAGCGTTCTGCGGTTGAAGCCTATGAAGCTTTGTATGCTTTACAGCGTTTCAAACGCGTGACCGATGCTGAGCTGGCGAACGTTGATTTTATTGTCACGCCTACAGCGGGCACCATCTACCCAATTGCAGACGTCGAGGCTGATCCAATCCAGCTCAATAGCAATCTGGGGTATTACACCAACTTCATGAACCTGCTGGACTACTGCGCGATTGCCATCCCATCAGGTTTTCGCATTAGTGGCCCCAAACGCGGTTTGCCCTTTGGTGTGACTTTATTCGCGCCTGCTTTTCAAGACGATGCATTACTCGCTATCGCCGATCAATGGCAGCGTAAGTTGGGCTTACCGCTTGGTGCAACAGGGCAGGCGTTTCCAGCCGATACGCCAATCGTTATTCAACCGATGAACGGCATGATTAATGTAGTGGTGTGTGGCGCGCATCTTTCAGGCTTACCGTTGAACTGGCAACTTATCGATCGCAACGCGTTCCTCAAGCAAACGACCAGTACCGCCAATGCCTATCGCATGTATGCACTGGCGGGTGGTCCGCCGTATCGTCCGGGTTTGATCCGCGATACAGACAATGGTGCAACGATTACAGTGGAAGTGTGGTCGGTTCCGGCAGAACATTTCGGTTCGTTTGTTGCCGGCATCCCGGCCCCGTTGGGCATTGGCAAAGTACAATTACATGATGGCAGCTGGGTGTCTGGTTTTATCTGTGAGCCCTATGGCCTCGATGGTGCGACAGAAATTACCCAGCTGGGAAGTTGGCGGGCTTATCTGGCCAGTAAATAGTCCAATAAGTAGCAAATTACAGATAAAAAGAAGGCACCCGAAGGTGCCTTTGTTTTTCTAATCGATCATCAGTGTGCATATTCACTGTCAGGATAATTGGCCGCCAGCATTTGTCGGGCGTGCAGGGCGAGATCCTTCAATTCCATCTTGTCATACGCTTGCACCATAATTTCCAGTGCCGGCTTGGTCATTTCTGTATCCGGATAATTTTCGATCAGGAATTTGGCGTGATTGGCTGCCGATAACCAGGCTTCGCGACGCATATAAAAATCCGCAATGGCCAGATCGAATTTGGCTAAACGATTTTTCAGATAGACAGCGCGGGCACGGGCATCACTGGCATACAAACTGTTCGGATAGTTTTTCAGCACAATTTTGAAATCATCAAATGCTTGACGTGCATAGTTCGGGTCACGGTCAGAACGATCAATACCGAATTTGGCATGGAAGAAATTATAATCTTCCTGCATGTTGGCTAAACCACGCATGTAATAGACGTAATCCACATCTTTATGCGTCGGGTTCAGACGTAAAAAACGGTCAATATTGGCAATCGCCTGAGCGGTATCTTCTTTTTTGTAATAGGCATAAATCAGCTGTAACTGAACCTGACTGGCATACGGACCAAACGGATAACGGGAATCCAGTGCTTCAAGAATATCCACTGCTTTATCATAATCGCCGTTGTGCAGCTTGGTTTGAGCCTGTTTATACAATACTTCCAGCGGTTCATCCGGCACTTTAGGTTTGTTGGATGAAGAGCAACCTGCCAGTAAAGACAGAGATAACAGCATTGCCGGGAACAAACGAACTACTTTTTGCATCGAAATTAGCTTCATATTGCCAAGGTATGTGAAGTATCCGTTATGCTCAGAGAAAAGAAAAGATAGAATGCAGCATTCTTGGCATCTGGCCACGTTTAAACTTACTGAGATCTGACATGAGTCAACCTATACACCTGACCGGCATCACCGAACCGCACCACGCAGGCAAGCGCCTCGACCAAGTGGTGGCGGAGCTGTTTGCTGATTATTCCCGTACCCGCCTGAAAGATTGGATACTGGCTGGCAAAGTGCTGCTGGATGGCAATGTGGTTTTATTGCCAAAAGAAAAGGTCATGGAAGGCCAGAGCATCGAAATTGACGCCGAGCTGGAAGATGATACTCGCTGGCAGCCACAAGATATTGAACTGAACATTGTTTATGAAGATGAACACCTGCTGGTGATCGATAAACCTGCGGGTTTAGTCGTGCATCCGGGGGCGGGCACGCCTGACGGCACCATCCTGAATGCGCTGTTGCATCGTTACCCTGAGATTGCAGAGGTACCTCGTGCCGGCATCGTGCATCGTCTGGATAAAGAAACCACTGGTCTGATGGTGGTGGCGAAAACTGTTCCGGCGCAGATCCGTCTGGTCTATGCATTGCAGAAACGTCGTATTACCCGTGAATACGAAGCGATTGTTGTAGGTCACATGACTGCAGGTGGCACCGTAGACGAACCGATCACTCGTCACTCGACGCAGCGTACTATGATGGCAGTGAATCCGATGGGTAAACCAGCGGTAACGCATTATCGTGTGGCAGAGCGTTTCCGTGCGCATACCCGCTTACGTTGCCGTCTGGAAACAGGCAGAACGCATCAGATCCGTGTGCACATGGCACATATCAATCACGCGCTGGTCGGTGATCCTGTTTACGGTGGCCGTTTACGTCCGATCCGTAATGCATCGGTTGAGTTGAGCGATTATCTGCGTACCTTCCGTCGTCAGGCACTGCACGCCACCATGTTACGTCTCATTCACCCAATTACTGGTGAAGAGATGGAATGGCATTCACCAATTCCGCCTGATATGGTTGAGCTGGTGGAAGTGCTGCGCCTTGATTCGGCTGAACATCCGGACGACATCGTATGGATTTAATCCGACCTGAGTGGCCTGCGCCTGCCAATGTGCAGGCGGCTTTTACCACTCGGCAAGGCGGTGTCAGCCAAGGTGTCTACCAAGGGCTGAATTTAGGTCTGCATGTCAGTGATGATCCGGCGTTAGTCATGCAAAATCGCCAGTTACTCGCGCAACAGCTGGCGTTGCCGGCTGCACCGATCTGGTTGGAACAGGTGCATGGTACCGACATATTCCACGCCGAAGCGCCTTGCGCTATACCGCCACAAGCGGATGCCGCGGTGACTACGACAATCGGTTTGCCGCTGACCGTAATGACGGCTGACTGTTTACCGGTCCTGTTTTGCGATAGAGCCGGTACCGTGGTGGCGACTGCGCATGCCGGTTGGCGCGGGCTGTGTTCCGGTGTATTGGAAAAAACTATCGCGGCCATGCGAGTGGCGCCAGAAGAAATTTTGGCTTGGATTGGCCCGGCGATTGGCCCAACGGCATTTGAAGTGGGTGACGAAGTGAAAGCGGCCTTTGTCGCGCACGATCCACAAGCAGCAGCGGCTTTTGTAGCTCACCAAGATAAATGGCTCGCCGATCTGTTTATGCTGGCTCGCCAACGCATTCGCGCTGCTGGTGTCAGTGCTATTTATGGCGGTCATCAGTGCACATTTAGTGATGAGCAGCAGTTTTACTCCTACCGCCGCGACGGTCAGACTGGACGCATGGCCGGCTTGATCTGGTTAACGATTAAATCTTAATCGCTGCCTCTTGAAAGCAATTCCGGCACCCCCATCTTATACTCAAGAGTAATTGATCGATAAGCGATCACACTAAGAGATAAGAGGTACCGGGATGCGTTTAGATCGTCTCACCAGCAAATTTCAGGTTGCGATTTCCGATGCTCAGTCATTAGCACTGGGCAAGGATCACCAATTTATCGAGCCCCTTCATATTATGTTGGCGTTGCTGGACCAGCAGGGCGGCTCTATTCGTCCGTTATTAACGCTGGCCGGATGCAATGTTGATCCGCTCCGTGCCCGACTTTCCCAAGAATTAGACCGACTGCCCAAAGTGAGCGGTGTGGATGGTGACATTCAGATCTCGCCACAACTGGGCCGCGTGTTGAATATGTGCGACAAGCTGTCACAACAGCGCCAGGATCAATTCATCTCTTCAGAAATGTTTGTACTGGCCGCGCTGGATGATCGCGGCACGTTGGGTGACCTCCTGCGCCAAAACGGTGTTAATAAAGACAAACTGGAAAAAGCGATTGAAAAAGTCCGCGGCGGAGAAAAGGTGACTGATGCGGGCGCGGAAGAAAATCGTCAGGCACTCGGTAAATACACTATTGATCTGACCGAACGTGCCGAACAAGGCAAACTGGATCCGGTTATTGGTCGTGATGACGAAATTCGTCGCACCATTCAGGTTCTGCAACGTCGGACTAAAAACAATCCGGTTTTGATCGGCGAACCTGGGGTGGGTAAAACGGCCATTGCCGAAGGGTTAGCGCAACGCATCATCAATGGTGAAGTGCCGGAAGGCCTGAAACACAAACGCGTGTTATCACTGGATATGGGTTCGTTGCTGGCGGGTGCGAAATATCGCGGTGAATTTGAAGAACGTCTGAAAGCCTTATTGAATGAACTGGCAAAACAGGAAGGCAACGTCATCCTGTTTATTGACGAGTTGCACACCATGGTCGGCGCCGGTAAAGCAGAAGGTGCCATGGATGCCGGCAATATGCTGAAACCCGCGTTGGCGCGTGGTGAGCTGCATTGCGTTGGTGCCACCACGCTCGATGAATATCGTCAATATATAGAAAAAGATGCTGCTTTAGAGCGTCGCTTCCAGAAAGTGTTGATTGAAGAGCCATCGGTGGAAGACACCATCGCAATCCTGCGTGGCCTGAAAGAGCGCTATGAGCTGCATCATCATGTGCAGATCACCGATCCGGCAATTGTCGCTGCCGCACTGCTTTCGCACCGCTACATCTCTGATCGCCAGCTCCCGGATAAAGCCATCGATCTGATTGATGAGGCGGCTTCCAGTATCCGTCTGCAAATGGATTCCAAACCAGAACAGCTGGATCGTCTGGAACGCCGTATTGTGCAATTGAAGATGGAGCAGCAAGCATTAATGAAAGAACACGACGTTGCCAGCGTGCAACGACTGGCGATCATTAATCAGGAAATTGCGGAAAAAGATCGCGAATATAATGAGTTGGAAGAGATCTGGAAGGCAGAAAAAGCGGCATTGGCAGGCACGCAGCATATTAAAGCCGAACTGGAACACGCCCGTCAGGATCTGGACGTTGCGCGTCGGGCCGGCGATTTAGCCAAAATGTCAGAATTGCATTATGGCCGCATCCCCGATCTGGAAAAACAACTCGATTTGGCTTCACAAGCCGAAATGCAGGAACAGAAACTACTGCGTAATCGGGTAACCGATGCCGAAATTGCCGAAGTGTTGTCCCGTTGGACCGGCATTCCTGTTGCACGCATGTTGGAAGGTGAACGGGAAAAATTGCTACAAATGGAAGAAAAACTGCACGAGCGTGTAATCGGGCAGGATGAAGCGGTCACCTCTGTCGCTAATGCCATCCGCCGTAGTCGTGCAGGTTTGTCCGACCCGATGCGTCCGATTGGTTCGTTCTTGTTCCTCGGTCCAACCGGGGTAGGTAAAACAGAACTGTGTAAAACCTTAGCCGAGTTCTTGTTTGATACCCAAGATGCCATGATCCGTATCGACATGTCTGAGTTTATGGAAAAACATTCCGTCGCACGCCTAGTTGGGGCACCTCCGGGATATGTGGGTTATGAAGAGGGCGGTTATCTGACCGAAGCGGTGCGTCGTAAGCCTTATTCCGTGATCCTGTTGGATGAGGTGGAAAAAGCGCATCCGGATGTGTTCAACATCTTATTACAGGTATTAGATGACGGTCGTTTAACCGATGGACAAGGTCGCACGGTCGATTTTCGTAACACCGTGATCATCATGACCTCGAATTTAGGTTCTGATCTGATCCAGGAACATCATCAGATGATGGCTTATCAGGAAATGAAGACCATGCTGATGGATGTGCTGACGCGCAGCTTCCGTCCTGAGTTCCTGAATCGTATCGATGAAACTGTCGTGTTCCATCCATTAGGTAAAGAACACATTCAATCAATTGCGAAGATCCAACTTGGTACGCTGATGAAACGTCTTGATGAGATGGGATATAAAGTGGAATTGCGAGATACATTGCTGGCACATCTGGCAGAAGCTGGTTTCGATCCGGTCTATGGTGCGCGGCCATTGAAACGAGCCATCCAGCAGCAAGTAGAAAATCCACTGGCACAAGACATTCTTTCTGGAAAAGTATTACCTAGTAAAACGCTAGTGTTGGATATCCAGAATGACAAATTGGTTGTAGCTCAACACTAAAACCGCATCAAAATGAGCAAATTGGCTGGTTAATTGGTCAATTTGCTCAAAATAACCCCGAACGAACAGAAAAATGAAAAATAGGGTTGCCTAAAAAAGTTGGGTCCCTATAATGCGGCCCCACTGAGACGGCAGACGCCAACACAGAGCGAGTTGAGAGGTTGTGACGAACAACGCTTGACAAGCAAACGGGAAAGCGTATTATTCGCGTCCCTGTCCTTAGCGCCACGCTCTTTAACAATATATCAAGCAATCTGTGTGGGCACTTGCGTAGATTGATTAGATTGAAAAAATTTAATCAATGATGCGAGTGACTATTAAGAAACAAGTATTCAT
>CAIZDF010000621.1 GCA_903931645.1 uncultured Tolumonas sp. | reverse complement strand
TGGGCACCCTGACGGTTTTTATAATCCGCTTTGGTGAATAATTTAATATCTTCGGCTTCAGCTTCACGGCCCGGAGTTTTCACATCAAAACGGACAATCAAATATTTAAAGACAAAGAAGTAGATGACGGTAAATACACTGCCAATCATGATTTGCATAACAACATTCATGGCATGGTTGTGGAACATCGGTAACCAGTTCTGCACCATGATTTCCAGTAAACCACCACCCATGTTGCCAACGATGCCATTCATATACATCACCGCAGCCATGGTTGCTGCCAGTACAGCATGGATGGCAAACAGGAACGGAGCCACGAACAGGAAGGTAAACTCCAGTGGTTCAGTAATCCCCACCAACACTGCAGTCAGCACCGCAGGGATCAACAAACCCGCTACTTTCTTTTTATTCTCTGGTCTTGCAGTCATGTACATCGCGCTGGCGATACCAATGGCACCAAAGATTTTCGAGTTACCGTGTAAAGCAAATGCGCCTTGCGGGAACAATTTGATCAGCGGTTCAGTCGAGTTACTAAATTCCGCGATATGTTGGATCCAGTAAGCCTGAATACCACCTTCCACGACTGCGGGCCAAGCACGAACGGACCGTAGATAAAGTGATGCAAACCGGTCGGGATCAGAATGCGTTCCAGGAAAGTGTAGATCCAGACACCCAGTGCCCCCGCATGACTCAGGAATACCTGCAGAGAAGCAATGCCACCTTGTACTTTTGGCCATACCAGTGCGGTTAAAAAAGCCAGCGGTAGCATCGCAATAAAACCAATAATGGTTACAAAAGCTGTACCTTGGAAAATACCAAGATAATCAGGCAATTTTTTATCAAAATAGCGGTTATGTACATAGGTCATAATGGCCGCAATAAAGATAGAACCGATAATACTGGTATCTAAAGTTTTAATACCGGCGATATTAGTTAAACCACTAACCCCACCAATTGGCTGATTAAAATTAACGCCAAAATCAGCACCCCAGGTTGTTAATATGGCAGCAATAAAATAATTAAATGTCAGATATGAAACTATTACCGCTAAACAAGCCCGAGCTGGTGCTGTTTTAGCCAGGCCGATTGGCAAACCAATGGCAAAAATAATGGGCATATTACGAAATACCGTCCAACTACCCTCTTGAATAATCATCCAGAGTTTAAACCAGACCGTATCAGAATTAGCAATTGAACCCACTAACTGCGGGTTGGTTAATAATATTGATATACCTGCAACGATCCCCGCGAACGGGAATAACAATACGGGGGTAAACATCGCGCCACCGAATCGTTGTAATAATTTTAGCATTGTTGTCGCTCCTCAGTTTCCAGCCTCAGTGACGTGGATCGTCATCTCCATCGACAAGTTCTTTTTTATGTTTGTGCCGTTGAAATTTTTCATGTTGATAATGATGTTGTGCAGTATCAATATAGAACCAATGTAACTATAAAAAAGCGACAAAGATCACAAAGGTATCTTATTGGTATTAATAAATGGCTTTTTGGTATCTAAAAAGAAAGATATTGAAGAAGCAGACGCAGATCACCACAAAATAGGTATTAATTATTCAAAAATAAAAATACCAATTTAAGTAGTGAGGAAATAGACACTAGATGGGAAATAAATAACGGATAGAAAAACGGATCAATGGACGGAAAAGAATACAGGCAGGAAAACCTGCCTGTTAGTGACATCAAATATCTGATTCTTCAATTGAGGTGGGCCAGCCCATCGCCGTCTGGCGATCAGCTTCCAGCTGCAATTCCGACGCTCGCAGGTAGTGTTCATTCAACCAACCCAGCGGCAAACGTAAAATCAGCTGTTCATCTTTCGCTTCGATACCGAATTTAGGTACGGAACCTTCGGTACGCCGCATACAAAGAATGATCGCAAAACGCAGTAACCGAGCAAGTCGGGTTGCCTGACGCAAAGAAACTGCATTCTGTTTCTCCAGCACTTCCAGTTTAAAGCTATCGCGCTGGTTATAGACCAGTGCGGACAACAACTGCT
>CAIZDF010000620.1 GCA_903931645.1 uncultured Tolumonas sp. | reverse complement strand
CAGATCGAATCATGGCTGAATGAGCGCCTTGGTGATGCACAAGTGCTGCAAAATAATCCGCTGTTTATCAATATGGCCGTGCAACTAAATCGAAACCCACACTATGCCGCCACAGAAATTGATGAGACGTTTTCACAACTACAACGCCGGATGGGTTATGAATCACTGACTGTATTTGATGAACAAAATAACCCACGTCTGGTGTTAGGTAATCCCCCCACTAACAAGCTCAACTCGACCCCGTTTCGCACCAACGCCCGCAACATCACCACCGACTGGTTTCGCGATAATAGTGGACAACTTTACTTAGGTCTCACCATCCCTCTACGTGATCCCGACTCATTTTTTATCATTGGAACATTGCATCTGACACAGGTGGTGAAAAATGAATTATTACCACACATTGAAATGTGGCCGAGTAGTAACACGGGTGTGACCCTGTTATTGCAGGCCTATGATGATCGGGTGTTGCAGATGCGCATTCCCGCTAATGACGCACTGCATGCAGAAATTAGGGATATTCCCTATCCGCAAGATCGCACTTCGTTACTGGCCAAAGCACTATTAGAACAAGCCAATACCTATGATGGCAAAGATGACCGCCACACCGATGTTTTTGCTAGTTATCAGCCAATTGCGTATACCGGCTGGCATATTCTGGTCCAGCAAAATAAAGATGAAGTGTTTGCGCCCTTGTACCGTCAACTTTGGTGGATCACGCTGTTTGTGTTTGTTGCTGGGCTGTTGGTGGTGCTGTTGCTACGTATGTCGTGGCGACAACAGCAATATCGAACTGAATTAGACATGCAGCGTCAGACTGCGGAAAAAGATCGTTTATTACGGCATTTTTTTGAGCTGCCATTGTTCGGAATGGCGATTACTCATTCGCAAACTGGGCACTGGATTCGTTTTAATAACCAGTTATGCGACATGCTCGGTTACACCCGCGAAGAGCTGACGAACACCACACTGGCATCACTGATGCCCGCAGAGAATACAGATGCTGAAATGCAAGCCATGATGCTTGATCTCTCTGATGGTTATCAGCGGGAAAAACAATTGCAGCACAAAGATGGTCACATTATCTATGCCAATGTGGACACCCGCTGCGTGCGGGCAGAAAACCGACGCATTTCATTCATCATTACTGTGGTAGAAGATATTTCCAGCCGTAAAGCCAGTGAGAACGAACTGCGGAAACAGACCAATCTGTACAACATGTTATCGCGTACCAATCAATCTATCGTGCATTGTCAAAACCGCGCAGAACTGTTTGAACGAGTCTGCCAAACGGCAATTGAGGATGGCGGATTTTCATTAGCCATGATCGCGCAATGCTCACCGGCTAAAGATGATATCGAGATTACGCATATTGCCGGTGATAACAGCGGGTTTTGTGACTGGATCACAGAGCAGAAAAAACTGTCACCAGAGCTGATCCCTCGTACCGGCGTTATGCAGGCGGTTTATCAACAAAAAAATATTGTCATTAATGAATATCTGCAGGAAATGCTGACCACCCCGTTTCATCAGGTAGCAAAAGACGCCGATATAGGTTCGGCGGGTTATTATCTGATCCATGAAGGAGACGACATCTTCGGTGTCATGGCGTTATATGCCAGCGAAGCAAATTTCTTTACTGCAAAAGTGCAAGCCACTTTGGAAGAAATTGCCGGTGATGTTTGTTTTGCGCTCGACAACCTTAATCGCGACCAGCAACTGATTGACAGCGAACGTCTGTTTCATAACTTAGCCACCTTCGTGCGGGTTGGGATCTTCCGCCTCAACCCTCAGGGCAAACTGGTGTATATCAATGAATTTGGCACTGCTCTACTACAAATCAGGCCGAATACCTCCGCTGAATACTGGCTTAAACAGATCATACCGGACGATTATCAGCAGCTGCAGCAAGAGTGGTTACCCAACTTACTCAACAGTGGTGAAAGCGAGATGGAATGTCAGCTTCAACTTCCCAATAATCAACTTGGCTGGCTCATCATCCATGCCCGAGCCGAAACAAATACTCAGGGCAAAATCATTGGTTACATCGGCACACTGACCGATATTCGCAAAATCAAAGAAACTGAAGCGCGGCTTAAATATCAAGCCCACTATGATCCGCTCACCCAATTGCCGAACCGGATATTATTAGCGCTGAACCTGAATCAATCCCTGCAGGTCGCCATGCTCCGGCGCCAACGCGTCGCTTTACTTATTTTAGATCTGGATCGCTTCAAAGATGTGAATGATAGCTTCGGTCATCAGATGGGCGACGTATTACTGCAGGAAGTGGCCCATCGGTTACAACAACATTTACAAATGACCGACGAAATAAGCCGCTTAGGTGGTGATGAATTTACTATTTTACTGGATAACAACCCGCCATTAGAGCTCATCAACGCCATCGCTTATGACACCATCCAGTTAATGAAGCGTCCATTCCATTTACCCAACGATCGTGATGTGATCTTGGGCGCCAGTATCGGCATCAGCCTCTATCCCGAACATGGCACCACACCGGAAGAGCTGATGCAAAAAGCCGACGCCGCGATGTATCACGCCAAAGCCAGTGGCCGCAGTTGCTATAAATATTTCTCTGATGAATTAACCGGCATCGCTGATCACCGGTTGGATATGGAAATTCAGCTCAAACGCGCTATCGAACAACAAGAGTTTCGGGTGTATTTCCAACCACAAGTCGATATTCATAGCGGCAAAATTATCGGCGCTGAAGCCTTAGTGCGCTGGCAAGATCCCAAACGCGGCTTAATTCCACCGGTCTTATTTATTCCACTGGCCGAAGAAACAGGGCTTATCAAACAGATAGGAGAATGGGTTTTGCAGGAAACCTGTCGCCAAGGTAAGTTGTGGTTAGAGCAAGGTTTACCCCCGCTGACATTGGCGGTGAATATCTCCCCAATCCAATTCCATTACAGCGATCTATTTAGCACCGTGATCCGCATTCTCAGCGACACCGGTTTTCCAGCCAATTTACTCGAATTGGAACTGACAGAAAGTGCGTTAATGGAACGGGAAAAAGAAGCGGTCGAGATCTTGAATCAATTACAG
The DNA here is from genome assembly GCA_903931645.1 of uncultured Tolumonas sp. GTDB lineage: Bacteria > Pseudomonadota > Gammaproteobacteria > Enterobacterales > Aeromonadaceae > Tolumonas. Next base: position 2,530 of record CAIZDF010000620.1, on the reverse strand, counting down.
ACAGAGGGTGTGCGGCTAGCGATTGATGATTTTGGCACCGGTTATTCATCACTGTCATATCTGAAACGACTGCCTTTAGACGTGTTGAAAATCGATAAGAGTTTTGTCGACGACATTCCACACAAGAAAGATGACATGGAAATTGCCGCCACTATTGTAGCCATCGCGCATACGCTGCGTCTGAAAGTATTAGCCGAAGGTGTTGAAACCTGCGAACAACTGGCCTTCCTGAAAGAGCAAGGTTGTGACTGTTATCAGGGCTATCTAATGAGTAAACCCGTTCCTGCTGTACAATTTGAACAACTCCTGCGACAGAATTACTCATTGCCGCCGACATAAAAAATAACCCCCGGCACAATACACGGGGGTTATTTTTTACTTCATCTCATCACACTGATTTGTTTTTAATTTTATGGTTCCCAGAACGATTTATTCAGCTCTTCCTGACGTTGCGCTTCGCTAAGGCCAATATCGCGCAGATCTTCGGCACTTAGTTTTGCCAGTTGACGGCGAGTAAGCCAGTTTTGTTTCCACAACAGCAGCAAATGCTGAATATGGGATAACGTAGATTCATCATGATGTGGACGCTGTGCATACTGTGGGATCTTGGCATGCATCAATGTGTGCTTAGTCATAGGATACCTCCGCGACTCGTAGCGTAATGCGAGGGGAATGCGCTGTAACCGCCAGCAGCATATGCTAATAATTCTAGTACATTGCAGCGAAAGATATGGGAGCTTTTCCGCAAATCCTGCAGAAAAATCGGTTTTTTTAGCAAAGACCCATTAGCCGGGATTTTTTTGATCCTCTTTCATGACCTAAGAGTTGGTAACGCGTTAGAATGCATCAACAGTTATCACCATATGTTAATGTTATTAGTATTTGAGGTGGCTATGATTGCAATACTGGAGGCGCAGAAAGCTGGGTTGTTGCGCACTAAAAACTGGTTACCAAATCTGGTTGCCGGCATCATCGTGGGTGTGGTCGCGCTGCCCTTAGCGATGGCGTTTGCCATTGCCTCCGGCGCCAAACCAGAACAAGGTTTATATACGGCACTGGTTGCTGGGGGGGTGGTTTCCCTGTTTGGTGGTAGCCGTTTGCAAATTGCCGGCCCAACCGGTGCTTTTATCGTCATTTTAGCCGGTATTACCGCCAAATATGGCATTAGCGGGCTACAACTGGCGACTTTGATGGCCGGTGTCATCTTAATGCTGATGGGGGTCAGCCGACTGGGCAGCATCATCAAATATATTCCCGCGCCGGTGATCGTGGGTTTTACCACCGGGATTGGCGTGATCATTTGGGTTGGACAATGGAAAGATTTCTTTGGTTTACCCAGTGTCGGCGGTGAACATTTCCATGAAAAGCTCTGGCATTTATTACAACAGCTGCCACATGCCAATCTGATCACCTCAGGCTTAGCGTTAAGCAGTCTGGCACTGGTTATTCTCACGCCACGCATCCCTTACCTGCGTAAAGTTCCGGGCCCCTTGGTTGCCATGGTCTTTGCCACGTTAATCGTCAGTATATTTCACCCTACTGGTATTGCGACCATTGGTAGTGCATTCGGTGGCATTCCACAGAAATTACCGAGCTTTACTCTACCAGACTTCAGTTTCAGTAATATGGTGCAGTTGATTGGCCCGGCCTTCACCATTGCTATGCTGGGCGCTATCGAATCACTGTTATCTGCGGTGGTAGCCGATGGTATGGCTGGTACCCATCACGACTCTAATCAAGAACTGATCGGGCAAGGGTTAGCAAATATTATTGCGCCACTACTCGGTGGTTTTGCTGCCACAGGTGCGATAGCCCGCACCGCAACCAATATTCGAAATGGTGGTAATAGCCCATTAGCCGGCGTCATTCACTCGGTAGTGTTGTTGTTGATCCTGCTGTTTCTCGCACCACTGGCCAACGACATTCCGCTGTGTGCACTGGCCGCGATTTTATTTGTTGTCGCCTGGAATATGAGTGAATTACCGCATTTCATCGGCATACTAAAAAAAGCACCAAAAACGGATACTGCAATTTTACTGATCACGTTCCTGCTGACGGTGTTTACCGATCTGGTGGTCGCGGTCAATATCGGGGTGGTATTAGCGTCGCTAACCTTTATGCAGCGCATGGCGGGCTCGGTAGAAATTCAGCAGCATACTGCCGCTGATCTCGGCCTGGAGCTGAAACAATTAGGTCGCAGTCATCTACCACCAAAAGTATTGGTCTACAGTATCGACGGGCCGCTGTTTTTTGGTGCCGCGGAAAACTTCCAGCGTGCACTGGTACAAACACATACTGAACCCAAAGCGCTGATCTTACGCCTGACCCATGTGCCTTTTATGGATATGACGGCATTGCAATCGCTGGAAAATGTCATTCAAACCCTTTCGAAACACAACATTACGATTTTGTTATCGGAAGCTAATGATGCCGTGCAGCAAAAATTAACGCGCGCCGGTTTAATTGAACAGATCGGACAGGGACATTGCTTTAGTACATTTGAAGAAGCGTTGAATTTCTGTGAAATGTT
>CAIZDF010000619.1 GCA_903931645.1 uncultured Tolumonas sp. | reverse complement strand
TTAGAATCAGGGCTAAGTGAAACCGGCTGTGAACTAGTAGCCGCAGTGATCCCGACTTTACCGCTAGATGCCAATTCTTCTGTGATCAAAACCAGAGTGAAAAATTTTCCTACCGATGTCATTACCGTTGGCGATCTGGGTGTGTTGGAACATCTGGCGTGCCAGCAACATGCGGAGTTACTGATCACTAATTCACATGGTTTGGAAATATCGGAACGAGTGGGTATCCCTCTGCTACCAGCCGGATACCCGCTTCACAAACATGCTGGCGCTCATACCACTCAGTGGATTGGTTACGCCGGTATTCGCCAAACGCTTTACCGCATTGATAACTTATTAGCGTCAGGTCAGCAAACTGTAACGCCTTATCGTTCCAGTTTTTGGCCTCAACGCAATCTCACTCATTCTGTAACGACCATAACGTCCATTTAGAGGGAACTGATATGTTAAAAGTCGCCTTTGCCAGCTCAGATGGTGAGCACGTCGATCAGCACTTTGGTGCCAGTGAACAATTAATGATTTTTGAAATTCAGCCTGGTATGGCTGATTTATTGGATGTGGGTCATTTTGAACAAGCCACGATGAAGGGTGAACACAAAGACAAAGTGCCAGGCTATGAAGATGGCGAACCACTCGCGGTTGAAGCTGAACCTGAATTAGAAGATCAGCCGGCTTTACTCACGGAAGATAAAGTCATCGCTAAAATCGGTTTTGTGGGTGAATGTGCAGCGGTTTATGCCGCATCGATAGGCACCTCTTCTATTCGTCGCTTGATGAATGCGGGTATTCAACCTGTCATTGTCGATTATGGCCACGAGGTGGTTGATTTACTCAATGAAGTGAGTTTTGCATTAGTACATGGTGGTCTATCCTGGGTTGATCGGGCTAAGGCAAAAAATAAATCCCCCGATAGATTTACATCATTAGAGAATAAATCTTGGGGAAACAACCTGACACAGCATAATTTAATGACAGATATTCCTGATTAAGAAAAATATTTAATTCCAAAGACGCCTTGTGCGTCTTTTTTTATATTTATAACCAGCGTTTTTAATAAAAAACTTTCTATAAAAAATATATTAGGAATATTTTTACTTTTATGAACTATTTTCACTGATTTGTACTCCGATGAACGCGATATACATGCATATATCACGCATTTAAATACAAAATCATTAAAAATCAATATGTTAAATATTTGGCATGCCAGTTGCTCTATATAATAGGTAAACTAATAAAACCAACTGGAGGTTCATCGTGGCAATTCGTCAATGTGCCATTTACGGCAAAGGTGGTATCGGCAAATCCACTACCACACAAAATCTGGTAGCAGCTTTAGCTGAAGCTGGTAAAAAGGTCATGATCATTGGTTGCGACCCCAAAGCTGACTCTACTCGTCTTATTCTGCACTCTAAAATGCAGACAACAGTTATGCATTTAGCTGCGGAACAAGGTTCTGTGGATGATCTGGAATTAGAAGACGTGTTACAGGTCGGCTTCGGCGATGTGAAATGCGTTGAGTCAGGTGGCCCAGAGCCAGGAGTTGGTTGTGCCGGTCGTGGCGTTATCACTGCGATTAACTTCTTGGAAGAAGAAGGTGCTTACAGTGATGATCTCGATTTCGTGTTTTATGACGTATTGGGTGACGTTGTTTGCGGTGGTTTCGCGATGCCAATTCGTGAAAACAAAGCACAAGAGATCTACATCGTTTGCTCTGGCGAAATGATGGCGATGTATGCGGCGAACAACATCTCTAAAGGTATCGTGAAATACGCGAAATCAGGTTCAGTTCGTTTAGCGGGTCTGATTTGTAACTCGCGCAAAACTGACCGTGAAGATGAATTGATCATGGCACTGGCTGAAAAACTGGGCACGCAGATGATTCACTTCGTGCCACGTGACAACACCGTTCAACATGCTGAAATTCGTCGTATGACTGTTATTGAATACGATCCGAAATGCAAACAAGCAGATGAATATCGCGCGTTGGCCCAGAAAATCATCAACAACAAAATGTTCGTTGTTCCAACTCCATTAGAGATGGAAGAACTGGAAGAGTTGTTGATGGAGTTTGGCCTGATGGATGTGGAAGATGAATCCATCATTGGTAAAACCGCGGCTGAAGAAGTCGTTGCATAATAGGTAATATTTCTCGCTGAATGACGTTGACACTTATTCAGATTGGAAATATTGACACCAAAAAGGCGCCAGCGTAACGGCGCCTTTTTTCATATTAAACAAAAACTTATAGAGTAAATTACTATTGTTCAATCGTGAACTTTTATGGTTTTTTTGTTCATCAATGTATAACCAAAAATTACGCATTTCTTACCATTTTGAACACTATTAAATAGATGTCATTTTTACCCTTATAAATCAATGCTTTATATAAAATAACAACTGTTCATTTTTGTGGCACATCTCTTGGTATATCTCATGTGAACTTCATCACATTAATTTGATAAAACAAAGGACTGTCACATGAAATCAATGCCCCGTGAATTTTGTTTATCCGTACTGTGTTCATCGCTTATTGCTGTGGGGCTGCCAGCAACAGCCGCGGATGAGACGGCCATGAAAGCTTTGCCTACAGTACAAGTGACCGGTCAAGCTAAAAAGTTAGCTAATAGTGGAAAAGCCTCGCAAGGGTATCGTGTCACCAACGCAAATGTTGGGCCATTAGGAAATAAAAAGGTGTTAGACCTCCCCTATTCTGTTCAATCTGTTTCCAGTGATTTTATTAAAAATCAGCAAGTTGACAGCACACCTGACCTGCTTAAATACACACCATCCGCACAAGTTGAATACCGTGGTGGTGGCGAAATTGGTCGTCCGCAGACACGTGGTTTTCAAGCCGATCTGCTGCAAAATACGCGAATTGATGGTTACAGTGTGGGCGCTCATTTTCCGCAGCCCGTTGAACTTTATGAACGCCAAGATGTGCTATATGGCTTAGCAGGCGCATTTTATGGCCCATCCAACGCAGCAGGTATTTTCAATTCGGTATTAAAACGCCCAACTGATACGCCAGTTCGTCGAGTTAGCCAGTCTTATGAAGGCAGTAGCCAGTATGTTAGTCGCGGCGATTTCGGTGGTCGTGCAGGCGATAACGACAAATATGGCTATCGTTTAAACGTCATGCATGGTGATGGCGAACGCTATGTTGAAAACAGTAACCTACGGCGCGAATTAGTGGGGTTGGCTGTTGACTCTAAGGTCAGTGATAAAACGTTAATCGAAGCCAATGTTAGTCACTATGTTTATGATCAAACAGGCTATCCGGGTAGTTTTGGCCTTAGCACCACTGCCACATCGTTACCCAGTGCAGCAGATGCAAAAAAAGCTGGTTACGGGCAATCATTTGCAACCTCAGAAGTCACCAATGATATTTACGGGGCTCGGGTGACACATCAACTGAATGATGACTGGAAAATAAGCGGCGGGCTACAAGAACAGGATGTGCTGCGATCCATCCACGGTGCCAGTAACAAAAATTTTGGCAGTGATGGTTCGTTTACTGTTACCACCAGTGAAAGTTATACCAAACAAGAATTGCTGAGTAATCAGCTCTATCTGAATGGAAAAGCAAAAACCGGTCAATTCAAACATGATCTGGTAATCGGCACCAATGGCTATCGTAACCCGAGCTATCAGGCGAAAAATTCGGCCGTTGCAGCTTCAACCTGCAAGGGTTCGATTGATAACCCGTGTTTTATCAGTAACGAACCAGCCTGGAATGGCTATGGTAGTTTTGATAAGACTGGCGATACCACATATCAAACATTGATATTTGGCGACACCATGGCCATCAATGATCGCTGGTCAGTTATGGGAGTCGCCAGTAATGGCTGGATCAATGTAAATAGCTCATCAGCTAGCAGTAATAGTGATAATGGCGGTGCAGCACAGACAGTGAATTACGCGCCAAGCTATACCACTGCGTTGATTTATAAACCCCGCAAAAACATGACCACTTATATCAATTACGCCGATAGTGTGCAGCCAGGCGGCACAGCGCCAACAACCGCCAATAATGCCAATGCAACATTAGATCCGTACCACACCAAACAAATTGAAGCTGGTTACAAAGCGAATGTCGCAAACATGGAATTTACCACTGCCGCTTTCCGTATTGAACGACCACTAGCCTATACCGGTTCTGACAATATTTATCGTGAACAAGGCCAGCAAGTTAACCATGGTCTTGAATTCTATAGCCGAGGCCGGGCAACCGAGAACACCACTGTCATGGGGGGGATGACCTGGCTTGATCCGAAACTCAAAGACACATTATTAGCTTCAACCGATGATAAACAGGTGATCGGAGTGCCGAAATGGCAAGCCAATATGCTCACGGAATACGACCTTCCACAGGTTAATGGATTAACGCTCACTGGCAACCTTCATTACACCGGTAAACGTGCTGCGAATAACACCAATACCGCTTGGGCTGATGGCTATACCACAGCTGATATTGGCACACGGTTTACCAAAAAGATCGGTAATAACAAAACACTGACCTGGCGCTTAGGTGTCAACAACGTAACCGACAAGCAATATTGGGCTTCGTTGATGCCAGGAAATACCGAAGGGAACACTGTCGCTGCATCCAGCGCGTATTTAGGCGAACCTCGTACTTTCAAAACCTCATTACAGCTTGATTTCTAATTTAAGCCAGATCGCGGAAGGAATATGTGTATGTCTAAAATAAAATCGTTATATCAAATGCTTGTTGTTATTGGTGTGTTCAGTGCAATTAGCATTTCAGCACAGGCAAAACAGATCACGGATCTTGCTGGTCGGGAAGTAACGATTCCAGCCAAAATTTATCGGGTCTATACCTTTTCGCACTCATTTGCCATTGTC
>CAIZDF010000618.1 GCA_903931645.1 uncultured Tolumonas sp. | reverse complement strand
CATCCAGCCAACGCCCCATACGATCAGCAATATCCTGCAAATGACGATGATCTTCTTTTTCCAGCCAGGTAATTTTTTCATTCGCCAAACGACTAAACACATCTCGCTGGGGTGCTAAATAACGACGTAAGACAATCAATTGCCGGCGGATCTCAACCAACTCGCGCCGGGAATTAATTTTCTGTTCCAGTATTTCATCTTCCAGCCGGACAATTTTATCCATTACCTCATCAATGAAATCCCCGGCCTGTTCGGCCAGATTCTCACAGACATCGACCAGCCAATCGGTCGTAGATCGCGGCCCCAAACCTTGCCGTAAATTCCGCACGACCTGCTCAACCGCATACACGCGGCGATGACGGGTAGAGACAATTAATTTATCGGTAATAAAGAAACGGATCGCCACCATCTGATCGGGACGCTGGCCTTCGTTATGGTTAATACCCCTTAACGTCAGTAATAACCCACCATTCACTTTGACCAATTTAGGCCGGTTACTCTCACCCAGCAGCGATTCACGTACAACATCAGGTAACAATGGCGAATGACGTAACCATTCTTTCGCACTTTCAGCCGAATAATCCAGATGCAGCCAACAACGCTCATCGGGTACAGAGCCATTCGCCGATAATTTATGGTAGCGACCATTACCATCCAGCTGTAGTGCCAGTACCGGTTCTGCTGGCACTAACGCTTTTGGCGGATGCAGTGGTAAATGAGGATGAACATGGAATGGTAATTGATCTGACATACTTCACCTTAATTGTCAGGAAGCTGTTTTTTCACAGATGCGATGCCACGGACAATCAACCAAATGATCGTTGACCATGCCCACAGCCTGCATAAATGCGTAACAAATCGTAGGGCCGACAAATTTAAAACCGGCTTTTTTCAGCGCCTTCGACATCGCTTCAGCTTGTGGTGTCGTTACGGGTATCTCTTTCGCATGCTGCCAATGATTGATCACTGGTTTCCCATCAACAAACTGCCATAACCAATCTGAAAACACCAAACCTTGCTGCTGTAAGGCCAGATAACTGCGGGCATTCTGTCTAATGGCATTAATTTTAAGCCGATTGCGAATAATCGATTGATCGTTCATCAATAATTCTAGCTGTTGCTCATCAAATTCAGCCAGTTGCACCGGATCAAAATCAGCAAAGGCGGCATAGTATGCAGGTATCCGTTTCAAAATAGTTAACCACGATAACCCCGCTTGTTGCCCTTCCAAGCAAAGCATAGCGAACAACTTCCGATCATCATATTCCGGACGACCCCACTGCTGGTCGTGATAAGCAATATACTCTGGATCAGACATGATCCAGGCACAATGTCGTTCCATACGCACTCCACGGCACAATTTGCCTATATTCCCGCCGGTTACAGGGTTATACTTCCTGAGTTTATCCGCGCAGTATTCACTGACTAATCAAGCGTATTATCTATCATGCAGAAATTTGATATTAAAACATTTCAGGGACTCATTTTATCCCTGCAAGATTACTGGGCCCGCCAGGGTTGTGTGATTTCACAACCGCTCGATATGGAAGTGGGCGCAGGTACTTCACATCCAATGACCTTTTTACGGGCTATTGGTCCGGAGCCGATGAACTGCGCTTACGTGCAGCCATCCCGTCGTCCGACCGATGGTCGCTACGGGGAAAACCCGAACCGCCTGCAACATTATTACCAGTTTCAGGTCATTCTGAAGCCATCACCGGACAATATTCAGGAATTATATCTGGGTTCGTTACGTGAGCTGGGCTTTGACCCGTTGGTCCATGATATCCGTTTTGTTGAAGACAACTGGGAAAACCCAACCCTGGGCGCCTGGGGTCTCGGCTGGGAAGTGTGGCTAAACGGCATGGAAGTCACGCAGTTCACCTACTTCCAGCAAGTCGGTGGTTTAGAGTGTTTCCCAGTGACCGGTGAAATCACTTACGGTCTGGAACGTCTGGCGATGTATATCCAGGGCGTTGATAGTCTGTACGATCTGGTTTGGGCCGATGGGCCGCTGGGTAAAGTAACCTATCGTGACGTATTCCACCAAAATGAAGTGGAACAATCGACTTACAACTTTGAACACGCTGATGTGCCGTTCCTATTCCAGTTGTTCGACCAATGCGAAAAAGAGTGCCAGCATTTGCTGAGCCTTGAACAACAACTGCCACTACCTGCTTACGAGCGTATTCTGAAAGCGGCTCATGCCTTTAACCTGCTGGATGCCCGTCACGCGATTTCCGTGACTGAGCGTCAACGCTACATTCTGCGTATCCGAGCTCTTTCTAAAGCGGTGGCGGAAGCCTACTACGCCGCGCGCGAACGTCTCGGTTTCCCGATGTGCAAAGCAACTCAAGCGTAAAGGTATAAGCAAATGGCAACTGAAAACTTTTTAATTGAACTGGGCACGGAAGAGCTGCCACCGAAAGCGCTGCGAAAACTCGCACAAGCCTTTGCTGACAACTTTACTGCGGAACTGGATAAAGCTGGTCTGGCCCATCAGGGCGTACAATGGTTTGCCGCACCGCGTCGTCTGGCACTGAAAGTAACAGCGCTGGCTGACAAGCAAGCCGACAAACAGGTTGAGAAACGCGGCCCGGCGGTATCTGCGGCATATGATGCGTCAGGCACACCAACACCCGCCGCTTCCGGTTGGGCAAAGTCGAACGGTATTGAAGTCGCACAGGCAGAACGTCTGGCGACCGACAAGGGTGAATGGCTGGTCTATCGCGCCAATGTCGCTGGTCAAGCTACCACTGAACTGCTGGGCACTATGGTTGCGATAGCGTTAGCTGGCTTACCAATTCCAAAACCAATGCGTTGGGGTGCAAAACGCACGCAATTTATCCGCCCAGTACATACCCTGTGTATGCTGTTTGGCGGTGAATTGGTGGCAGGTGAAGTGTTAGGTCTGCAATCAGCTCGCACCATCCGTGGCCATCGCTTCATGGGTGAAGCACAGTTTGAAATCAGTCATGCCGATCAATACCCAGCTTTGCTGCTGGAAAAAGGCAAAGTGCAGGCTGATTACGAAGCACGTAAAGCGTTCATTAAAGCCGGTGCCGAAGCTGCAGCAAAACAGCTGGGCGGTATTGCTGATCTGGAAGATTCACTGCTGGAAGAAGTCACCTCGCTGGTAGAATGGCCTGTGATCCTGACTGCGAAATTTGAAGAAAAATTCCTGGCTGTTCCGGCAGAAGCACTGGTTTACACCATGAAAGGCGACCAGAAATATTTCCCTGTGTATGACGCGGCTGGCAAATTGCTGCCAAACTTCATCTTCGTCAGCAACATAGAATCGAAAGACCCAAGCCAGATCATTCAGGGTAACGAACGTGTTGTGCGCCCTCGTCTGTCGGATGCTGAGTTCTTCTTTAACACCGATAAAAAACATACCTTGGCTTCCCGTCTGGAAAGTCTGGATACCGTGTTGTTCCAGCAACAGCTGGGCACACTGAAAGACAAATCCGTACGTATCGCAGAACTGTCCGCTTTCATCGCTGCACAGATTGGTGCTGACGTGGAACATGCCACGCGTGCCGGTTTGCTGTCTAAGTGTGATCTGATGACCAACATGGTGATGGAGTTTACCGACACGCAAGGCGTGATGGGTATGCACTACGCACGTCACGATCACGAAGCGGAAGATGTGGCGGTAGCGTTAAACGAGCAGTACATGCCACGTTTTGCCGGTGACAATCTGCCAAATGGTCTGGTCGCTTGTGCAGTAGCCATTGCAGACAAACTGGACAGCCTTGCCGGTATCTTTGGCATTGGTCAGGCACCAAAAGGTGATAAAGACCCGTTTGCGCTGCGTCGTGCCGCGATTGGTACGCTGCGTATCATCGTCGAAAAACAGCTCGATCTGGATCTGGTAACCATCGTTGATAAAGCAGTTGAGCTGTACGGTAGTAAACTGACCAACAAGAAAGTTACTGACGAAGTGATCGACTTCCTGCTGGCGCGTTTCCGTGCCTCTTATCAGGAAGCCGGCATTGCGGTTGACGTTATTCAAGCTGTATTAGCTCGTCGCCCAACGCGCCCTGCCGACTTTGATGCCCGCGTCAAAGCTGTAAGCCATTTCCGCACACTGGATGCAGCACAAGCCCTCGCTGCGGCTAACAAACGCGTCAGCAACATTCTGGCGAAGTTTGATGGCAAGCTGAAAGACAGCGTTGACTCAGCGTTGTTACAAGATGCCGCTGAACAGCAGTTAGCCGAGCAAGTTGCCAGCATGGAAACTAAACTGGCACCGCTATTCGCTGCCGGTGAATATCAGCAAGCTTTGACGGAATTGGCTGCACTGCGTGAAGCGGTCGATACCTTCTTTGATAAAGTCATGGTGATGGCCGATGATGAAGCGCTGAAGCTGAATCGTCTGACTCTGCTGGCGCGTCTGCAAGCCCTGTTCCTGCAAGCGGCGGATATCTCGCTATTGCAGCAATAACCGGTTCGCAGCCAAAATGATTAAAGGCCCGGTTTTCCGGGCCTTACTTTTTACCCCCATTTTTGTTTCACGTGAAACAAACGGGTTTAGATTGAGAATACGGATATGCAATTTTCACAATTCGGCGAGAAATTCACCCGACTGGCAGGTATCAGTCAACTAATGGACGATCTAAATCAGGGTCTGAAAAACCCGGAAGCTATCATGCTCGGTGGTGGTAACCCCGCCGCGATTCCTGAGATGGTGGAACTGTTTCGACAAGCGACCGCCCATCAACTGGAAAATGGCACTCTGCTTAAAGCCATGCTGAACTATGATGGTCCGCAAGGACATGATGGTTTCCGCCACGCTCTCGCTGAATTGTTTTGCAAGGAATATGGCTGGGCTATCACACCCGACCATATTGCACTGACCAACGGCAGTCAGAGCGCCTTCTTTTATCTGTTCAATTTACTGGCGGGTGAATATGCTACTGGCCAGCAGAAAAAAGTTCTATTTCCGCTGGCGCCTGAATATATCGGTTATGCCGATGGCGGGCTGAGCGAAGATCAATTTATCGCCTGCAAACCACACATTGATTATCTGGATGACGGCCTGTTTAAATACCGCGTAGATTTTGATGCACTGGAAGTCGGCGATGACATTGGTTTGATCTGTGTGTCGCGCCCCACCAACCCAACCGGTAATGTATTGACCGACGATGAAATAGCGCGACTGGATGAGATCGCTCGCGCGAAAGGCATACCATTGCTGATCGATAATGCCTATGGCACCCCCTTTCCGCATATCATCTTCAGTGAAGTGACACCGTTCTGGAATGACAACACGATCCTGTGTATGAGTTTGTCTAAACTCGGTTTGCCTGGTTTACGCTGCGGTATTGTGATCGCCGATCCAAAAATCATTCAGGCAATGGGTAACATCTCGGGCATTATCAATTTAGCCCCCAGCGGTGTTGGCCCAGCCTTGATGCAGCACTGGTTAGAGTCTGGCGATATTCTGCGTTACAGCGCAGATATTATTGCACCCTATTACCAGCGCAAAGCACAACAAGCGGTTGAGTGGTTACAACAGGCCATTCCAGCACCCAAATTACGGATCCATAAACCGGAAGGTGCACTGTTTTTATGGTTATGGTTTGACGGTTTACCAATTTCTTGCCAGCAACTCTATGAAAAACTAAAACAACGCGGTTTAATTATCGTTCCCGGTCATTATTTTTTCCCAGGTTTGCCGGATAAAGAGTGGCAGCATCAGTATGAATGTATTCGTCTGAATTACGCGCAACCAGAAGAAAAAGTAAAACAAGGGATCGCGATACTGCAACAGGTCATCAACGAACTATAACTAACACTCATTTTGCACAGGATTGAAAGCCATGACAGGTATGATCAACTCTCTCCCATTGGATGAGTTTCACCGCATATTGGATATCCTGCAAACGATAGATGTCGGTTTAGTTGTGTTAGACCACAACTATCAGATCACGCTGTGGAACGGTTTTATGGAAAACCACAGCGGTTACAATCTCGGTCAACTGGCAGAACATAATGTTTTTCACTATTTTCCTGAACTAGCCGAAGAATGGCTGCGTCAGAAAGTAGAAGCCGTATTCACGCTACGTTGTGCTAGTTTTATCTCTTGGGAGTTAAGGTCCTATCTGTTTAACTTCCCTGCTAGCCGGCCCTTTACCGGCATGAGTGATATCATGTATCAAAATGTCACTATCATGCCGTTAGTCTCGCGACATGGTGATATCAGCCACGTTTGTCTCATCATTTACGATGTCACCGATGCAGCGACCAGCAAACAAGCCTTACAAGAAGCCAATCAGCAACTGACGACACTCTCGATTACCGATCGCTTAACCGGTTTGTATAACCGCGGTTATTGGGAAGAATGCCTGCGCAATGAATTTAATCGTTATCACCGCACAGGCAAAGTCAGCACCCTAATGATGCTGGATATCGATTTCTTCAAGAAAGTTAACGATACCTACGGGCACCTTGCTGGCGATGAAGTCTTACGTCGTGCCTCTGCTCTCTTGCGACAAATTGTACGTTGCTCTGATATGCCAGGACGGTATGGTGGAGAAGAGTTTGGGGTATTGCTTACCGATATCAATGAATCCATCGCCCTGCACGTGGCAGAGCGGCTACGGCACAGCATGGAAAAAGAGGTGATTATTTTTGATGGGCAACAGATCAAGTTCACCATCAGCATTGGTCTTTCCGAGGTAACTCATGAACAACAATCAGCACTGCACTGGTTACAAAAAGCTGATGCTGCGCTGTATCACTCAAAACACTCTGGGCGTAACCGGGTAACGACATCAAGAGAATTAGCGCCAGCATAAACGGTTATCTACATCATTCGTTTTGCTGTGTCAGGATATCTTCCAGTAATAACTCAATCATTGCTTCTTCGCTGATTGGCTTTGATAACAAATACCCTTGCGCTAAATGACATCGTTTTTGCTGTAACAATTTAAGTTGTTCTATTGTTTCGACCCCTTCGGCAATCACGCGTAGTGAAAATGCATCGGCCAATTGCAAGATAGAATCAACCAATTTCGGGTTACTTTCTAATTGCATAATGTAAGAACGATCGATCTTTAACGCATCTAATGGCAAATTGCTCAGATGGCTGAGTGAGGTATAACCCGTACCGAAATCATCCAGTTCAATTTCAACACCGATCTCTTTAAGTGTTTTCACCATCATTTTAGCCACGTCATCCAGCTCGACCACCGCCGTTTCGGTGATCTCAATGCCAAATCGCTGCGGTGGAATATCGTAGCGGCGTAACATACTACCCACCTGTTCTGGATATAACGGATTAGATAACTCGGTACCAGAGGCATTTACCGCTAAACGAAAATCCGGAATACCTTTTGCCATGAGTTTACCAAGACAAATACACGCCTGCTCCAACACCCACAGATCGATATCCAGAATCTGCCCGGAACGTTCCGCAATCGGGATAAACCGATCCGGTGGTACCATGCCGTAAGAGGGATGCCGCCAACGGATCAATACCTCTGCGCTAACAATATGTCCGGTTTGTAAATCATATTGAGGCTGGTACACAACAAAACATTGCTGGTTGACAATGGCCTGCCGAAGCTCCGATTCCAGCCATTTGTCCTCGCGGATCAGTAAGACCATTTCATTGGTTAATTGTTGCCAGTAATTCCCTTGATAACGACACGCTTGCCGACGCGCCTTACTCGCACCTTCCATCAACTCTTCAACATTATTAGCTATATCAGGAAACAGAATAATACCGGCACTGAATCGCAATTTGAGCGTATAACTGCCCAGCATGATGGGTTGACTCAATCGAGCGGCAAGTTGTTCGCACAGAGTTTCTGCATCAGGAAAAGCGCTATTATCAACTCTAGGAATAGTAAAGGTAAACTCATCCGATCCTGTACGAGCCAGACACACCGACGTGGGGTGAGCTCGGCGATGTTCACGTAACAATTGCAATAACATTTGACTGATAAACTGCAATGCCCGATCGCCAATTTT
>CAIZDF010000617.1 GCA_903931645.1 uncultured Tolumonas sp. | reverse complement strand
TCTGCAAGGCTTGCGTGATTTATGCGATCAATTCAATGCGGTGCTGATTTTTGACGAAGTGCAGACTGGCGTTGGTCGCACCGGCTCGCTCTATTCCTACATGCAATATGGTGTGGTGCCTGATGTGTTGTCTACCGCAAAAGCATTAGGTAGTGGTTTCCCCATTGGTGCGATTTTGACCACCAATAAATTTGCGAAAGCCTTATCTGTTGGCAGCCACGGCACAACCTATGGCGGCAATCCGCTTGCGTCAGCAGTCGCGGGAAAGGTGCTTTCCATCATTAATACACCGGAAGTCTTAGCGGGTGTTGCACAACGTCATCAGTGGTTTGTTGATGGTCTGACTGCGATCAATCAGCAATATGATCTGTTCAGTGATATTCGCGGTGCGGGTTTATTGATTGGTTGCCAGTTAACCGCGGCCTATGCCGGGCAAGCGAAAGCCATCACCAATGCAGCGGCGGAAGAGGGTTTGCTGGCATTGATCGCGGGGCCAGATGTGGTGCGTTTCGCGCCGTCACTGATCATCTCAGAAGCAGATGTGCAGGAAGGCTTGGCTCGTTTTGCTCGCGCGTTGGCTCATGTGGTGAAGCGGTAATTTATTATGATCATCATGCGTCCGGCGGCAATGGCCGACTTAGCTCAGATTGAACGATTAGCGGAAGCCAGTGGCCCGATGGTGTGTACTCTGCCGGTACATCGTCGCAATCTGTTGGAAAAAGTAGAGCGTTCGCTGTCTGCTTTGCAGTCGGATGTCATGATGCCCGGTGAAGAGAGTTATTTCTTCGTATTGGAAGAAACCGCGACCGGACAGCTGTTAGGCACATCAGCCATTGTTGCCCAAGCTGGTTATCTTGAGCCGTTTTATGCCTACCGGAATGATGTGATTGTGCACTCGTCCCGCGCGCTAAAGGTACATAACCGCATCCACGCATTGACGTTAACCCATGCCCTAAGTGATCACTCGCAACTTTGCTCGTTTTTTATCACACAGGCATTACGGCATACGCACTTGCCGCAACTATTGTCTCTGGGGCGATTGCTGTTTATTGCGCAACATCCAGAACGTTTTTCCCAAGAGTTGTTAGCCGTATTACCGGGAATTGCCGATAAAACCGGGCGTTGCCCATTCTGGGAACATGTCGGGCGGAAGTTTTTCGGTATCGATTACAACCAAGTGGAATATTACAACGGCACCCGCAATAAGACGTTTATCGCAGAACTCATGCCACACCACCCGTTGTATGTGCCTTTACTCGCTGAAGAAGCTCAGGCCGCGATGGGGCTGGTGCACCCTGATGCCGAGTTACAGTTTGAGATGCTGACCCATGATGGTTTTGAGGCCGATGATTTTGTCGAGATCTTTGATGCCGGCCCTATTGTTACGGCAAGACGCAACACGCTGACGAGCTGGCAACAAAGCAAAGTGGCTGTCGTTGATATCGGCATGCCGGCGATGTCTGATCAGCAAGTGCTGATAATCAATGATCAGCTAACCGGTTTTCGCGCCATCGTCGCTGCTATTCCCTCGGTAAATATTTCCACAGCAAATTCCACTTCACTTTGTCTCAAACCTGAACAAGCAGCAGCGTTAAAAGTTGAAGCAGGAAGCCGCATTCGCTGGCTTCCGCTACCGGAACATTAGTCTGCATCACCATTTAGCTATTCCCATTTTTATCACTTTAAACAGCAAAAAAGGATTAACACTATGATGATCATTCGTCCGGTTCAGCTGGAAGATCTGGCGGCGATCTCAGCGTTAGCAGCAAAAACAGGGGTTGGAGTAACCTCATTGCCATCGAACGATGAGCGATTAGCTGCCCGCATTGAACGGGTATTAAAGACTTGGCGCGATGAAGCGACACAAGCAGAACAAGGTTATCTGTTTGTG